>JAAZXZ010000083.1 GCA_014239895.1 Flavobacteriaceae bacterium | reverse complement strand
TTGGATTATTCCTGAATTATTAGAATAGTTTGTTACAAGCAGCACATATATTTCACCACTTACCGCATTTTCAATTGTTAGATTTTCTACGCTGTATATTGAATAGCTACAATCTACAATATTTCCATAAGGATAAAAATTAGGATTGGAAGTATTATTAGGACAATTGAAAGGATCCGGACATCCTTGGTCTAAGACTCCAGCCTCACAAAAATCTTCATCAGAATCAAATGGACCCCATAACACAAAATCTACATCTAGTCCAGCACCAATAGCATTTCCATTATCATCAAATTGTGTGTTTTGAACAATTTGTATATCTATAGTACCAGATTCACCGATTTGAAGAATATTCCATGATGGATTTGGAGTTGTATATAAACATGCAATTTGACCTATACTTGGAAAATCAAAAATATTAGAACCGTATAAAGCACCTCCTTCACCACAAAAGTTAGATGCATTTTCACATGCTGTATTATCAGGAGCATCTTTAACACATAACTCAAAATCTACATTTTCATTATTTGTGCCATTTGAAAAAACTCGAACATAATATGTAACCCCAGGGGTAAGATCTGGAGTTATACTTGAAGTATCATTACTGCAATAAAGCTCGGTTAATGTATTACAGTCTACACCTCCAGTGCCAATATATAATGCATGTCCTAAACTAGTTGTTGACCCTGATATGTCTACAATTGAAATTAATTGTACCTCACTTAAAGCAACAAAATCAAACCACACATCATCATCGGCACTAACCAAACATGAACTAGCATTTCCTGAAGGCGAAGCGCCAGATAATGTGCCAGAAGTAGTTAGTAAACATGACTGGTCTGTATTTACTACTGCCTCGATAGATCCACTACAATTATCATTTGCAGGCGGACAGGAAAATAATTGTATAGCATCACTATTAATTATACAGTTTACATCTTGATCATTTGAAATGGTTATTACTATATCGGTTAGGAATGGATAAGGTCCCATTTGTACAACTCCAGTTTGTGTAGCTTGTCCTGTTGCTGTTCCATAATTGTCTGATATTGTTAAGGATCCTGCATCTCCCATGCTTGTTATATTTACATCAATTAAGAATTGATCTCCATTGGCACAATCATCAATAACTGTATATTCAGCTGCAGGGTTAGTACATGTAGCACAAGCTACAGTATAGTCAATCCCTCCAGAGTATGTTGAGGATGATTGACAGCTAATGGAGCCATCGGTTTGTACACCAAAATAAATTGTATCTCCACTTGATTGGAATGTTAATCCTGTTAGATTACCACCATTATCTCCTTGAAAAAGGATACTTCCGTTAGAATCCGTAACTATTATTATATCCCATCCTGCTTCTATTAATCCAGAATCTATTGTTAGATTTAATGGAGACCCATCAGAACTTACATATTCAAATTCAGTGGTATCGTTATTTCCATAGCAATATGAAGATGATATTGGACCTGCTGAGCAGTCTACAGATGTGATTGCACAAAATTCTTGAGTGATTGAATTACTGTTTGCAAAACAATTAGCATCATCATCATTTAATACATTAATTTGGACATCAGTATTATTTGCATAAGGCCCAAATTGATAGGTCCCTGTAGAGGATACATTTATAGTATTAGGGCCAGGTTGATCGTCTACAATAGTAAGACTTCCTGCCGATCCTAAATCTGTAACATCTACATCTATATAGAATTGAGGAGCATTAAGGCAATCACTAACCATTTCAAAATCAACAGTTGGATTTACACAAGTAGCACAAGATACTGTTAAGGTTATAGGGTCTATACTAGTACTTGAAACGCAGCTAACACTAGAATCTTCTTGAATAACAAGAGTTATATTATCCCCAGAGGATTGAAATGTTAATCCTGAAAGATCTCCTCCATTGCCATAAAAAGGTTGTGCAGGAGTTAATTCAGTCACACCATCTGAGTCATACACAAAAAGTTCATCCCAATTATTTTCTACTTCTCCAGAATCAATAACTAGGTTTAATGGACTGCCATCACTACTAGTAAATAAATATGAATTGTCTGCACCTGTGTCGTAGCAGAATGTAGAGGTAATAGGACCAGCATTACAATCAACCGTTGTATTTTCTTGGGCTTTGATAGTTGCTGTGAAAATGAAAAAAAATAATGAAAATAAAAATATCTTTCTCATGAATAAATAAATATATAAAAGGAAATATTTAATTTAACTAAATATACAAATGCAAAATGAAAATAATCATATTTTTGAGTATATTTTTATGTAACCATTTTTTTGAGATTTGTAAATTTGTAAACTTTAGTAATTAGAAAAAAATAGAATTTGGAAAATACGATTTTAGTTGGAATAGTTACACAAGCTCAAGGGATTGAAAAATCAAAAGACTACTTGGATGAGTTAGATTTCTTAACAATTACAGCAGGTGGAAAAGTTCTAAAGAGATTTGTACAGAGGATGAACATGCCTAATCCAAAGACTTTTATTGGGAGCGGAAAAATTTTAGAAATCAAAGAATTTATTCTAGCTAATGATGTTAACACAGTAATTTTTGATGATGAATTATCTCCAACTCAAGAGAGAAATATTAGTAAAATTTTTAATTGCAAGGTTCTTGATCGAACTAATTTGATATTGGATATTTTTGCTCAACGCGCTACTACTAGTTATGCAAAAACACAAGTTGAGCTGGCTCAGTGCCAGTATCTGTTACCTAGATTAAAAGGAATGTGGACACATTTAGAAAGACAGAAGGGGGGGATTGGAATGAGAGGCCCTGGTGAAACTGAAATAGAAACTGACAGAAGAATTGTGCGTGATAAAATATCTCTTTTAAAAGAAAAAATTAAATCAATAGACAAGCAGATGCATGTGCAAAGAGGAAATAGAGGTAAGTTAATTAGAGTTGCTATTGTAGGATACACAAATGTGGGAAAATCTACAATTATGAATTTATTGAGTAAATCCAAGGTTTTTGCAGAAGACAAATTATTTGCTACTTTGGATACCACTGTAAGAAAAATTGTAATAAGGAATCTTCCTTTTCTGTTAAGTGATACAGTTGGGTTTATTAGAAAACTTCCAACACAATTAATTGAATCTTTTAAAAGCACTCTTGATGAAGTAAGAGAAGCAGACTTGCTTTTGCATATAGTTGATATTTCTCATTCTAATTTTGAAGAGCATATTAGTGCTGTTGAAAAGACATTAGATGAAATAAAATCCCTAGGAAAATCATCTATAATGGTCTTTAATAAAATCGACAATTATGAGCCTGTCAATTATGACAAGGATGATTTAATAGCAGAAAGAGATAAGAGTAATTTTTCTATAGAAGAGTGGGAGCATACATGGATGAATAAGCTTGGTGATAAGGTAAAATTTATTTCCGCAATAAATAAAACTAACATAGAAGAATTAAAAGAATGTCTTTATAATGAGGTGAGAAAAATTCATATAACAAGATTCCCTTATAATGACTTTCTGTATCCTGAAATCAACTAGGATCTTTTTTTAAATACTGGCACTGAAGAGCATGCCTCACCATACATTATACTCTTAGCTATAGGAAGGAGCTTAGAACACAGATTATAATATGTTGACATAGGCACTTTATTATTTGAGCATCCTTTAATAACAACTGACTTATCTTGGTAAAGAGAGAGGTCAATTTTTTGAATTTGTTCTTCAAAAATTTTTTTCTCCAAATCATTTAAATTTCCAACAACAGTTTTCTTGGTATTATTTGATAGTTGTGTAGAAATTAACATATATGCCCACGGCGGGATGATAGCTTGACTTGTGCAATTTATTGCAACAAAAGCATCTTTGTACTGAAGCCAATTATGATTTTTTACAGCCTTTCTAAATTCTTTTTCCTTAAGATATAGACCGTCAACTAGCCAGTCTTTTATATCAAGTTCATATCTTTTTCCAGGCAAATAATAGTCTCCAAGATCAATTGAAATTAGCTTGCTGTTTTCTACTCTATTAATGATTTCTTTGGACATTATAGTTTTAAGTCTATAAGATTCCTAATTCAAGTTTTGCTTCTTCGCTCATAAGATCTTGTGTCCATGGTGGATCAAAGGTTATTTCAACTTCTACACTTTTAGTCCCCTTGACAGTTTTTACTTTATCTTCTACATCAACAGGTAGAGTTTCTGCTACTGGACAATTTGGAGTGGTTAATGTCATTAATATCTTGACATCAAAATTTTCGTTTACCATTACATCATAGATTAACCCAAGCTCATAAATATCAACAGGAATTTCTGGGTCATAAATTGTTTTTATAACATCTATTATTTTTTCTCCTATTTCGCTTGGATTAAATGCTTCTTTACCCATTTTTATTTATTTAAATAACCAACAGCATATAACTTAATTTGTTTTATCATGCTTGAGAGTCCATTTGCTCTTGTTTGAGATAGATGCTGCTTTAATCCAATTTCTTCAATAAAATCTGCTTTAGCATCAACTATATCTTTAGGGGATTGATTTGAAAAAACCCTAATTAAGATAGCTATAATTCCTTTTGTAATTATAGCATCGCTGTCAGCTGTAAATATAAGTTTATTATTAATATATTCTGCATAAAGCCATACTTTGCTTTGACATCCTTTAATTGTATTATCTGAAGTTTTAAATGCATCATTTATGACTGGCAAACTTTTCCCAAGGTCAATAATATATTCATACTTCTCAGTCCAATCATTAAACATGTCAAACTCGGAAATAATCTCGTTTTGTATTTGATCTATTGTCAATTTATTTTTTTATAAAAATACAACAAGTAATAAATTTATGAAAGCATTTTTTTAGCCACTATTATTGCACTAACTAAAGAATCAATTTCTTCTGTGGTGTTATAAAAACTTAGTGATAATCTAATAGTTCCAGGGATTTTATAATAATCCATTATAGGCTGAGCACAATGATGACCAGTTCTAACAGCGATACCTTCATTATCAATTATAGAACCAATATCATAATGATGAATATTTCCTAGATTAAAAGAAATAACAGAAGTTTTATTATCAGTGTTACCATATATTTTTATTCCATCAATTTCAAGAAGTTTTTCAGTGGCATATTTAAGCAACACGTTCTCATATTTTAATATTTTTTTCAGTCCAATATTATTTATGTAATCTATGGCTATGCCAGAAGCAATCACTCCTGATATATTGGGAGTACCAGCCTCAAATTTATTTGGGAGTTTGGCATAGGTAGTTTTTTCAAATGTTACCTCATCAATCATTTCTCCACCCCCTTGGTAGGGAGGAAGTTTATCTAGCCATTTTTCTTTTCCATATAGAATTCCAACTCCTGTTGGTCCATAGAATTTATGTGCTGAGGCAACATAAAAATCAGCATTTAAATCTTTGACATCTACTTCAAAGTGAGGAAGTGCTTGTGCGCCATCAATTAATACTGCTGCTCCAAATTCATGTGCTTTACTAATAATTTCTTTTACCGGATTTATTGTTCCTAATGCATTTGAAACGTGGTTTACAAACACAACTTTAGTTTTATTAGACAGCAATTTTTCATATTCTGAAAAAATTAATTCCCCATCATGATTCATAGGAATAATTTTCATTATTGCACCAGTTTTTTCACATAACATTTGCCATGGAACAATATTACTGTGATGCTCAAGATGTGAGACAATTATTTCGTCTCCTGATTTTAATAGATTAGTAAATCCATTAGCAACTAGATTGATGCTGTGAGTAGTGCCTGAAGTGAAAATGATCTCACTTGAATTTTTTGCATTAAGGTGTTGTTGAAATTTTCTTCTCGTATTCTCATAAGCTTCAGTTGCTTTTTGACTTAGGTAATGAGCACCTCTATGAATATTAGCATTAAGAGTTGAATAATAAGATACTATTGAATCTATTACAACTTTTGGAGTTTGAGTGGTAGCAGCATTATCAAAATATACTAGCTGTTTCCCATTTACTTTTGAGTTAAGTATTGGAAAATCTTTACGAATTGATGCTATATTAAATCCAATTGTGTTTTTCATTTATAAATTGAAACCAATTTTTACTCCTAATTTATTGGCAATAATATGGTTTATTCTAGTTTTAATTTCAGGAATTTTTACGCTTTCTAATATGTTATTTGCAAAACCATACATTAAAAGTGCAGTTGCCTCTTTTTCTGGAATTCCTCTTGATTTTAAATAAAATAATGCATTTTTATCTAACTGACCTACTGTACATCCATGCGAACATTTAACATCATCTGCATATATTTCAAGCTGAGGTTTTGCATTTATAGTTGCTTTATCTGAGAGCAGAACATTATTGTTTGACTGGAAAGCATTTGTCTTTTGAGCTTGTTTATTTACAATGATCTTTCCATTGAATACTCCAGTTGATTTATTGTCATAAATACCTTTATAATCTTGATGGCTATTGCAATTGGGTTTGTTATGTTGAATAAGCGTATTATGATCTACATGTTGTTTGTTACCAATAATTGTAACCCCTTTTATAATGGTTTCAATAAACTCATCGTTTTGTGAAATATTTAAATTATTTCTTACCAATTCATTTCCAAATGAAAAGGTATGCATTGAGAAAATACTGTTACGCTGTTGGTT
>JAAZXZ010000165.1 GCA_014239895.1 Flavobacteriaceae bacterium | reverse complement strand
TATTTAATGAAAAACAATATCAAATAAATAATTATTTGTCAGGTAATTATGATGCTAAATACGGATTATCAGAATTAGAATTAAAAGAAAAAAGTCTCAGATTAGAAGCGAAAAACCTTATAGCTTTAGCTTCTAAAGAGAAAAACATTAAAGTAGAGACTAATGATAAAGATTATGTTTTTATAACTTTTATTCTAGAGAATCTTCCAAAAGGCTTAATTGGCTTGTTATTAGCTGTAATATTAAGTGCAGCAATGTCATCGACTTCAAGTGAGATAAATGCATTAGCAACTACAACTGCAATAGATATCTATAAAAGAAATAAGAAAAATGTTACGGACGAGCAGCTAGTAAAGTCAACTAAGTTTTTTACTTTCTTATGGGGAATAATAGCTATTGGAATAGCATGTGTTGCTTATTTAGCAGACAATCTAATTCAATTGGTAAATATTATTGGATCAATATTCTATGGAAATGTCCTAGGGATTTTTCTAATAGCATTCTTTTTTAAATTTATAAAGTCTAATGCTATATTTTATGCTGCAATAATTACTCAAATTATTATTATCTATGGGTGGTATAATGATTGGATGCCATTTTTATGGCTTAATGTTTTTGGATGTGTTGTTGTTATTACTATCTCTAGTTTATTCCAACTGGTTCAAAAAAATTAATTACTCCACTCCTCTATTGAATCTTTATTCATCTTAATATAGTCCTGATTACCAGCAATCTTTGCTGCCTCTAATGATTTCTCAGCTATTCTAATCGCTCCTTTTAAATCACCATTTGCAGCATATATTAATGATTGTTGTCTTAATTGCCAGAATTGTGGTTTTTCAGACATTTCTATAGCTTTATCCATCCATTCAAGAGCCATATTTAAATCAGCATTTTCTTGCATATAGTATACAGCAGCAGCATAATAATCAGATGCTTCAGGTTTTTTACTCATTACTTCCTGGATATTTTTTTTCACAATATCTCTAGTTGGAACATTGATAGTAACTGGAACATAAACATCATCCCACATCATTAACATAACTGCATAATTATTATTTAATGCATCAAAAGCAATGGTAAAGGTTTCAACTGAAATTGGTTCAGGAAGTTTTTTCATTTCAACCATTGTACTTAAAACAACATTCTTGTCGTCCCAATCTCCCGGCACTCCCCTAACTGAAGTGTCATTATATAAAATGAATTCCCATTCTGGTTGATTTGGGATAGTAAAAACAGAATATTTTCCTGCTTTTACCTTATTATCGTTTATAACTACATCATCCGAAAAACTAATTTTTGTGCTAGCGTTTGCCCCGGTTCTCCAAATTTTACCATAAGGAACTAAATTTCCAAATATTTCTCTGCCTCGCATTGAAGGTCTAGAATATTCAACTTCTATTTCTGTTAATCCAACCATTTGGTTCATTGAAGCTGCTGGACTAGGCTGTGGAGTCTTAATTTGAGAAAATGAATAAGAAAAGGCTAGTAATGTAAAGATTATTAAATATTTTTTCATGACACTTATTTTATTATAAATTATTGATACTTTTATTGCTGAAAACAAAAATAAACAAAAATAACTATTATGAAAAAATATATTATTGAAGGAATTGGAACTTACTTTCTAGTTCTAATTATAGGTTTAACTGGGAATCCTATTGCTATAGGAATTGGATTAAGCGTTCTTGTATATATGGGTGGTCACATATCTGGTGCTCATTATAATCCTGCAGTAAGTTTAGCAATGATCATCAGAGGAGAAATATCAGTATCAGAATGTATGAAGTATGTATTATCTCAATGTATTGGAGCTTTTGCAGCTGCATATTCAATTGTTTTACTTGGAGCAGATGCATTATCAGTTGTTTCTAACACTAGTGACACTACAAGCTTCTTTTTAGCTGAGATAATCTTTACTTTTCTACTTGTATTTGTAATTCTTAATGTTGCCACACATCCTGATACTAAAAATAACCAATACTATGGACTGGCTATTGGATTAACAGTTGCTGCTGGAGCTTTTTCTGTTGGAGATATTTCTGGTGCTGTTTTTAATCCAGCCGTTAGTTTTGGCCCTTCATTACTAAGCTTAATTAACCCAGATTTAGAATTAAGCAATGTTCCTTCACATAATTTTTTCATTTATTATTTAGGGGCAACTGTAATTGGCTCAATTATAGCTAGTTTACTATTTAATTTCCTACTAAAAAATAAATGATTCATTATAGTGAAGAAGATATTGATAAACTCAACAAGGTATTTAGGATAAATCTTATCAATAGTTGTTCGGGCTATAAGTCAGCTAATCTAATTGGTACAAAATCTAAATCTGGTATTGCAAATGTGGCAGTATTTAGTTCAATAGTCCATTTAGGATCAAACCCTCCATTATTAGGTTTTTTTCTAAGACCTTCAGAAATTTTTCCAAGAAACACCTATACAAACATAAAAGAAACAGGAATTTATACTATAAATTCAATTTATAAAGAAATAATTAACGACGCACATCATACATCAGCAAAATATGATAAAAGCATTTCAGAATTTAGTATGACAGATATAAATGAAGAATATATAGATGATACATCTCCTCCATTTGTTGAGAATTCACCTATAAAAATTGAGATGAAGTTTGAAGAAGAAATAAAAATTAAAGCAAATAAATGCAAGCTAATTGTTGGAAAGATTGTTAATTTGCATATCGAAAAAAAATTACTTGAAAAAGATGGTTTTTTAAGTCTTTACAAAGGAAAAATTCCAACAATTAGTGGATGTGACGGATACTCATTGCCTGAAATTTATGACAGAAAAGGATATCAAAAAACAAAAGATTAATCATAAATTACTATGCGTGCATAGTAATTTTTAATATATTGCAATAATGTATTTATTAAAATTTTTATTAATTCCTATAACTATAATTCAATTAAGTATGAGTGTAAATAATTTAGATTCCATATATGACATTAAAATAAATAATATTACTGGAGAGCCTATAGAATTATCAGACTTCAAAGATAAATATCTGTTATTTGTTAATGTAGCTTCAAAATGTGGTTTTACTGATCAATATAAGGATCTTCAAGAACTACATGAAAAATATAAGGATGACCTTATTATAGTTGGTCTTCCATGTAATCAGTTTGGAAATCAAGAGCCTGGAAATGAAGAAGAGATATCTCAGTTTTGTCAGATTAACTATGGTGTAACATTCTTATTAACAGAAAAAATTGAAGTGAAAGGTGGTAATCAACATCCTATATACAAATGGCTGACAGATAAAAACCTTAATGGAGTAAAAAGCTCAACTGTTAGATGGAATTTTCAAAAATACCTATTAGACCCTTCCGGAAATCTAATCGACTATTGGTATTCTACAACAAATCCTTTGAGTAAAAAAATAATTCAACATATTCAATAATAGAGGTAAAAACTGAATTAAATATTTAGGAACTTTTAGCTATCTTTAATATTATAATACAATTACAATGAAAAAAATCTCTTTAATACTACTATCGATCTTTTTAACAACTCAAGTTGTTATATCACAATCAAAACTAAATAAAGTAAAATCTGAAATTGTCAATTCAGTAGAAAAACATTCTGAAAATCTAATTAACATAAGTAATGAAATATGGGAATTAGCAGAAACTGCTTTTAATGAACATGAATCTTCAAAAATCCTATCTGATTATGCAGAAAAAAATGGGTTTTCAATTGAAAAAGGTGTAGCAGGTATGCCAACAGCCTTTATTGCAACCTATGGTGAAGGGAAGCCTGTTATTGGAGTATTGGGTGAATTTGACGCTCTTCCAGGTCTTTCTCAGCAAGCTAAACCTATTAAATCTCCTATTTCAGAAGGGGCTGCAGGCCATGGCTGTGGCCACAATATGTTTGGTAGTGGAAGCCTTGGTGCAGCAATTGCTATAAAAGAGATGATTGAACAAGGAAAAATTAGTGGTACTATTAAGTTTTTTGGCACACCATCAGAAGAAAAATACTTTGGAAAAATATGGATGGTTGAAGCAGGATTATGGGATGATGTTGATGTTAATGTAAGTTGGCACCCAGGAGCTAATACAGAGGCTGATGTCCAATCATCTCTCGCTTTAATTGATTTTAAAGTAGAATTCTTTGGTCAAGCTGCGCATGCATCAGCGGACCCTTGGAATGGAAGAAGCGCTTCAGATGCTCTTGAATTATATACAACAGGAATAAATTATTACAGAGAGCATGTAAAACCAACAGTAAGAATGCACTATCACAT
>JAAZXZ010000126.1 GCA_014239895.1 Flavobacteriaceae bacterium | reverse complement strand
GAGATCAGAGATGAATGGTATAATTATTATAATATTAATCCTAACATAACTGTTTTGTTGAATCTTGACGAGACAACTTATTTTGGAGGAAAACATGGGAAAACCCACCCAATTACGTGGTTTCATGAATATAAGGGTGGAAAATCATTCTATACAGGATTAGGTCATCTAGCCAAAACATATTCTGATGAAAGATTTATAAAACTATTAACAGGTGGTATTCTCTACGTTTCTTTACCTGAATATGATGAGTAAATAACCTTTATGCTAGTGTATAGTGGTATAGCTATTATAAGACCGATAATCCCAAAAAGAACACCTGAGGTAATGATAACAACAAAAACTTCTAAGGGGTGTGATTTTACACTCTTTGAGAAGATGTATGGTTGTATCATGAAATTATCAATTAATTGAACTACAGAAAACCCTATAAAAATGTATACCACTTTTGAAAGCATCTCTTTAACTAAAACAGGATCTATATAATTTGTCATTGTTAAAAGCCCCATTAATACTAAACCAATTAAAGGCCCTACATATGGTATAATGTTAAGTAGTGCGCATAAGAAAGCTATTACAAGTGCATTATTTATTCCAATTACTGAGAGCATTATTGAATATAGTATAAATAGAACAGTAATTTGTACAGAGATCCCAATGAAATATCTTGACAGTAATAATTTAATTTTTGAAAAAGATGATAAGAAGTTTTTCCTAATTTTCTTAGGTAGCACACCATTAATTCTAATTAATATATCATTCCCATCCTTAATCAAAAAGAATGTTATAAATAGTATAGATAATAGACCTACACCTATGCTGCCAACTTCAGAAATAATGGAATTTAATAGCTTCGGAATAAAGGCAAAATCAATATCAGATAATAGTGTGAATTCAGACAAAAAATCATACACAGTAAGACTGTTTGATTCAAAATAGTTGTTTATACTAATAATTAAACTTTCAATATTAGATTTTAATTCACTATTATTTAAAAGTGATAGATTTTTACTCTGTTCAATAATTAGTGGTATAAATGACCCTATTAATGCCATAATTACAACAAGAAGAAGAAGTAATGATGCTATTGATGAAAACAGATTATTAAATTTAAGTTTTGATTTAAGAAATGATGAAAATGGGCTAAATATTAATGTTAAAACCATAGATATAAGGATGTAGATTATTACAACCTTTGCTTTAATCAAAAAAATCAAAAACAATGTAATACATGCTAATGTTAAAATAGATTTTAAGATAGATTTAGTTAATTGATCTAATTTCATACTATAAATTTAATATTATTATTTGTTATTAACATCAGAGAATGTTTGACAAGATGCTATTCCCGCAGTTTCAGTTCTCAACCTATTATTCCCTAATGATACAGGAATAAAATTATAATCCATTGCTAAACTGATTTCATCATCTGTAAAACCTCCCTCAGGACCAATAATGATACTTGAGTTTGTTTTCCTTTTAATAATCTTTGATAGGTTTACTTTTTTGGAGTTTTTGCAATGCGCTATATACTTTTGTTTGCATTGATTTGATTCAATAAATTCTTTAATACTAACAATTGGTTCAATATTAGGTAAATATGTTTGAAGTGATTGCTTCATTGCAGATACTGCAATTTTATTTAATCTTGTATAATTCAAGGATTTTCTCTCGTTATATTTACAAATTAATGGTGTTATTGAAGAAACTCCTATTTCAATGGCCTTCTCTAAAAACAATTCAAATCTGTCGATTTTCTTTGTTGGAGCAATTGCAATATGCAAGTTATAATCCATTGAAATTTTTTTATTTGAATTTATAATTTTTAGGTGAGTAGATTTTGAATTGATATTATTGATTGTTGCCTCAAATAAATAGCCATTCCCATTAGTTAAATAAATCTTATCATTTATTTTTTTTCTTAAAACTTTATTTAAATGGTGATGTTCTGAATCTGATATAATAAGATCGTTATCATTAATATTTATTTCTGAATGATAGAATATTTGCATTGAATTATATTTTATATCGAGCATTTGCAGAACAAGACAAATCTGATGTTATTGATTCTTTATATTTTAAATATCCTGCAACAGCTATCATCGCAGCATTATCTGTAGAATAATGAATTTCAGGAAAATATACTTTCCATTTATTATCTCTTCCTAGAGAGATTATTTTTTTTCTTAACATTGAATTTGCAGAGACACCTCCACATATCACAATGTCTTTTATTTGAGTAATTTCAACTGCACTTACAATTTTTTCAATCAATATGTCGATTATTGTATTTTGAACTGAAGCGCATATATCATTAAGCCTATTCTTTATAAAATCTTCATTAGCTAAAGATTCTTTTTTAATAAAGTTCATAAAACCTGTTTTTAACCCAGAAAAGCTAAAATTAAGTCCTTCTACTTTCGGTTTTGTAAATTTAAAAGCATTTGGATCACCTTTTTTTGATAGTTTATCTATTATTGGGCCAGAGGGATAGTCAAGACCTATAACCTTTCCAGACTTATCAAAAGCCTCTCCTGCAGCATCATCTAATGTTCTACCAATTTCTTCCATTTGAAAATAATTTTTTACTATTACAAGCTGAGTATGGCCACCTGAAACAGTTAATGCAAGAAATGGGAAATTAGGCGGTTTTTGATCACTTTCTATAAAAATAGATAGAATATGTGCCTGCATATGATTTATTTCTATTAAAGGCACATCTAATCCAATAGAAAGTGATTTTGCGAAAGAAGTTCCAATCAACAATGACCCAAGTAGGCCAGGGCCTCTAGTAAAAGCAACTGAATTTATTTGATTCTTATTTATTCCAGATTTAATAATGGCCTCATTTACAATTGGAGTAATTAATTTCTGATGTTCTCTAGAAGCTAATTCTGGAACAACACCTCCATATAATTTATGTATATCTTGACTTGAGATAACATTACTTAACACCTTGTTATTCAATAATATAGATGCTGCAGTATCATCGCAAGAAGTTTCAATTCCAAGGGTATATATATTATGTTCTTTCAATTAGAAAATTAATATAATTAGATACAATTTAATAATGCAAAATAAATTAAAAACTTATATAAAAACTAAATATAAGTTTATTAGTTTTATCATATATTTATATCTGTGAAAAATACAGTTAAAAAAGTAGG
>JAAZXZ010000164.1 GCA_014239895.1 Flavobacteriaceae bacterium | reverse complement strand
TTGTTAAACTTCAATTGCATAAGCATTAGATGTTTTGTTTTTCATAGAGTCAAAATAAAAATCAATCTGCCCCAAATAAAGGCCAAAGCATCCTACTTGATTGATTATTACTTTTTCTCCATCAATGTTTGTAACAATCTCTGGTCTATCTAGAAAAGTGTGTGTATGCCCACCAATAATTAGATCAATATTTTTTGTTGACTTAGCCAGGGTTATATCAGATATTTTTTTTGAATTATCTTTATAAGAATGACCTAAATGTGATAGGCAAATAATTAAATCACATTTTTCTTCTTCCTTTAATATTTTGGTCATTTCTTGAGTTACCTCAATAGGATCAAGGTATTTAGTTTCCTTATATAAACTCGTATTAACTAATCCTTTTAGTTCTATTCCTAATCCAAATACCCCAATTTTAATATCAGATTTATTAAATATCATATAGGGTTTTGCATGAGAATCCATTATGGTGTTTTTAAAATCATAATTGGATGAGATAAATTGAAATTTTGCATTAGGAAGCTGTGCGTATAGACCTTCTATACCATTATCAAAATCATGATTACCAATAGTAGCAGCATCATAGTTTAGCATACTCATTAGTTTAAATTCAATTTCTCCTCCATAATAGTTAAAGTATGGTGTTCCCTGAAAAATATCTCCTGCATCTAATAAAAGGGTATTAGGATTACTACTTTTTATAAATTCAATAATTGTTGATCTTCTTGCTACGCCTCCCTTACTTGGAAATTTTGCATGATTCTCATTAAATGGCTCAATATGACTGTGTACATCATTTGTATGCAAAATGGTAATTTTCTTTTGCTCAGAAGCCATACAACTATTAAAATTTAAAGCACTACCAGATAGGAGTAATGATGAATAAATGCTGTTTTTAATAAAGTTTCTTCTTTTCATTAGTTCTTTATAATAAATCTATTGTCTATTTTAAAATTTACAGTATCAACTTCTTTAAAATAGTCAATAAGTACATTTCTTATTTTATAATCTAGGGTGGTGTTTTTTTTACTTTTACTAAAGAAAGTCATTTTATCTCCACCATTTAGTAGATAATCACTAGTTGCTACAGAATAAATTTTATTTTCATCAATCTTTTTGCCGTTAATTTTTACATCTAAAAGATTATAGTTTTTGTCTAATACAATATTTATTCCTGAAATAGGATGAGCTTTTCTGGTTAGAGTTAGATAATTAATTAATTCGTAAATATCCCTGCCTTTTAACTCACAAACAACAACGCTGTTCTCAAAGGGCATTACCTTATAAGCTGTTCTAAATGTTATATTTCCTTTTGAAATTATAGATCTAATTCCACCGTGATTTAATAAAACAAAATCAATATTTTTATTTGTCCTAGCCCTGTATACTGGATTTGAGAGTTTCAAAACTACATCTGCCATCATATTTCCAATAGCAGTATTGAGAACACCATTTTTTTTATCATAATCTACAGGGCTATAAGTCAGGACACTATCCATTTGTTTGTCAACAGTATTCTTATAAGGATTAATAAAAGCCACTATTTTATTATCCTTTTCAATGGTGTTGTTTATCTCAATTTTATTTCCTGATAATAGATATTCAGTTTCACAGCTTTCTATTGAAAATAATAATAATAATAATGTTATAATTGCTCTTTTCATATTTAGAATTAATATAACAATTGTTATGTTTAATTAATTACATTTGTATAATACCAGTAATAAGATATGTTTTTAAACTTATTTAGGAAAAGATCTAACCAAAAATATATTAACAAAGTACTAAATTCTAAGAGGTCAAAAATTAGTGAAAAAAAAATTAGATCTGTTGGAATTATATTAAGTCTTGATGAATATAAGGATTACGAAAAATTACGAGATATCTTTGTTAATCTTGGGGTAAATGAGAATAAGATTAAGTTTATAACATATATCACCGATAAAGACTTTCAATTAAACCATTGGGATGACTATTTTAACCCTAAGGATTTTGGATGGAATGGTAATATCACTAATATTGCTCTAACTGAATTCATAGATTTTAAATATGATGTTCTTATAAGTTATTATCGAATAGATAATTTAGATTTAAATCTTGTTACTGCGAAATCAAAGGCTAACTTCAAAATAGGAATATCTAATTTTGATCAACGCTTAAATGATTTTATAATTGATATAGGAACTCAGCATATTGATGTTTTTAAAAGTGAATTAGAAAAGTATTTAAAGGGATTAAATAAGATTTTTTAATATTCTCTTGATATACTTTTTATTTTATAATAAATATTTAATTTATACTTTTGCATTCGCTTGATTTAGGATGAAAAAAATTCAATTTATATTAATACTTGGTTTGATACTGTCTTGTGGAGAGTATCAAAAGGCATTAAACTCTGATGTTATTGCAGATAAATTCCTTTTAGGAACATCTCTGTATGATGAAGGGAAATTTAAAAAAGCTAATAGGCTATTTACTCAAATTGTTCCTCAATACAGAGGAAAACCTCAAGCTCAGAAATTAATGTATATGCATGCAAAGTGTTTTTATGAAACAAAAAACTACTATACTGCAAATTATCAGTGTGAACGATTCGCTAGTTCTTATCCTGATAGTGAAAAAGCTCAAGAAATGGCATTTCTTGGTGTGAAGAGCTATTATTATCTTGCTCCAATTTTCTCTAAGGATTCAAAAGAAACACTAGCAGCAATTGAAAAGCTTCAATCATTTATTAATACTTATCCTGAATCTGAATATATAAGCGAGGCCAACGAATTGGTATTTGATTTAGATTTTAGACTAGAAATGAAAGCTTATGATACAGCATTTCAGTACAATACACTTACAGATTACCAAGCTTCTATAAAGGCCTTTGATAATTTTATATTGGATTTTCCGGGATCAAAACTAAGAGAAAAAGCAATGTATTACAGGTTTGATTCATCTTATAGGTTTGCTATTAATAGTGTATCTTGGAAGATGCAGGATAGAATTAACAAAGCTATTAGTCACTACAATAGTTTTAAAAAGAACTATGAATCATCTGAGTTTATCAACGAAGCTGATCTGAAATTAAACGAATTAAACGAATTAAAAATAATATAATAAGAGAATTATGGATTTAAAAAACAGCAATGCTGCTCAAACTACTGAAACTTATAATAAAGAAGTTATTGAAGAGAAAACCGACAACATATATGAAGCAATATCTATAATTGCTAAAAGAGCTGAACAAATTAAAGGTGATGTCAAAAAGGAATTGATTGATAAGTTAGAAGAATTTGCAACCTATAATGATAGTTTAGAAGAAATTTTTGAAAATAAAGAGCAAATTGAAGTTTCAAAATTTTATGAAAGGCTCCCTAAGGCTCATGCAATTGCTATTCAAGAATGGTTAGAAGAAAAAATTTACCATAGGGATAGTAACGAAGAAATAGAAGAATAATCACATGTCAATTTTAAGCGGAAAAAAAATTCTACTAGGTATATCAGGTGGTATTGCCGCTTATAAAACTGCAATACTTGTTAGATTATTTATTAAAAATGGTGCTGAGGTAAAAATTGTTATGACCCCAGATGCTAAGGAGTTTATTACACCTTTAACCCTTTCAACATTATCTAAAAATCCAGTACATTCTAGCTTTACTTCTGATGATGAAGATGAGACATGGAATAACCATGTAGATCTTGGAATGTGGGCTGATTTGATTCTAATTTGTCCTGCAACAGCCAATACATTATCAAAGATGGCTAATGGAAATTGTGATAATCTGCTTATAGCAGTTTACTTATCAGCAAAATGTCCTGTATATTTTGCTCCAGCTATGGATCTAGATATGTACAAACATCAATCAACTAAGGATTCAATAGCTAAGCTATTAGAAAATAAAAATATTTTAATTCCTGCTGAAACAGGTGAATTAGCAAGTGGTCTGATAGGGGAGGGAAGATTGGCTGAACCAGCTTCAATTTTAAATTTTATTGAAGAAGATATTGTTAAGTCATTGCCTTTAAGAGGTAAAAAAGTATTAGTTACGGCTGGCCCTACTTATGAAGCCATAGATCCCGTAAGATATATTTCAAATTACTCAAGTGGAAAAATGGGCTTTGAAATTGCAAAAAAGGCTTCAGACTTAGGAGCTGAGGTGTTTTTGATAAGCGGCCCATCAAACCAAAAAATATCTACTAGAGCTATTAATTTGATTAATGTGGTGTCTTCTAAGGATATGCATAAGCAAGTAATTAAATATTATGCTAAATCTGATATTGTTATAATGGCAGCTGCAGTTTCAGACTTTAAGCCTAAAGATTTTTCAAATAAAAAAATAAAAAAAGACAATATTCAGCCTAAAATTGAGTTAGAAAAAACAAAGGATATCTTATTAGAATTAGGAAGACTTAAGAAAAATCAGTTTTTAGTTGGCTTTGCTTTGGAAAATGAAAATGAAATTGAAAATTCTTTAAAAAAACTAAAGAATAAAAATCTTGATTTAATTATATTAAATTCTCTAAATGATAAAGGTGCTGGTTTTGGAACAGAAACTAATAAAATAACTATTATTAATAACAAAGAAGAACAAACTGATTTTGATTTAAAAGATAAATCTGAGGTTGCAGAAGACATTCTTAAATCTATAATGAGCCAAATAAATGTTTAGATTAACTTTAATACTATCACTATTTGTAACAACTTTTGCATTTTCTCAAGAGTTAGCATGCACAGTTACTATAGATGCTAGACAAACTGGCAATGAAAACTTGCAGATTTTTAAATCACTTCAAACTCAATTAACTGATTTTATAAACAATACTAAATGGACTAACAGGAATATTAAAAACAATGAAAGGATTGATTGTAGCATGTTTATTAATATATCAAGCTATGATAACGATTTTTTTCAAGCAACCCTGCAAATACAATCATCAAGACCTATTTACAACTCTTCATACAATTCTCCTGTATATAATTTTAATGACAAGAATTTTACTTTTAGGTATCAAGAGTTCCAAAATTTAATATTTAATCAGGATGTTTTTGAATCTAATCTTGTTTCAGTAATAGCTTTTCATATATATATGATCATGGGTATAGATGCAGATACATTTGATCTTAATAGTGGTGATTTTTTTTACAACCAAGCAAGAAAAATACTTGACTTTTCTCAACAAAATGGATTTAAAGGTTGGGCCCCTAATGATGGATTACAATCACGATATTATTTAATTGACAACGTCCTCTCACCAACATACAAGGAATATAGAACAGTTCTGTTTAATTACCATTTTAAAGGATTAGATTTTATGACTACTGATTTAAAGCAATCTAAAAGTGGAGTATCAAAGTCTCTTATGTTGTTAGATCAAATGAATAAAAGAAGACCTAATTCATTTATCTTAAGGGTGTTCTTTGACACGAAATCTAATGAGATTCAAGACATTTTTAGTGGCGGCCCTAGTATTCCAATAACAAATCTAATATCAACTTTATCTAAACTAGCTCCCAACCATTCTGATAAATGGAGAAAAATTAGTTTTTAAATAAAAACACTAGTATTTTTAAGATCCTAATCTAAAATCAATTGTTAAAGAGTTTATCAATAAAGAATTATGCTTTAATTGATGACCTGTCAGTAAGTTTCAATAATGGCCTATCAATCATTACTGGAGAAACTGGTGCAGGAAAATCTATTCTAGTTGGAGGTTTATCACTTATTCTTGGGAAAAGAGCAGATATTTCTGTAGTTAAGGATGTATCAAAAAAATGTGTTATTGAAGCAGTTTTTGATGTTGGAAACTATAATTTGAAGACAATTTTTAATGAAAATGAAATTGATTATGAAACTGAATCCATCATTAGAAGAGAAATACTACCCTCAGGAAAATCTAGAGCATTTATTAATGACTCCCCAGTAAACTTAAACCAACTATCAATTATAAGTAGTGCAATAATTGACATTCACTCTCAGCATCAGACATTAGAGTTAACGCAAAATAATTTCCAGTTTGAAGTTATTGACTCAATATCAAATAATATAAATCGTATTGAAGATTATAAGAATTGCCTAGATCTATATAATGTTAAAGAAAAAGAATTAGAAGAGCTTATAGCTAATAGGGATCAACTAATTAAGACTTTAGATTACAATTTATTTTTAGTAAATGAAATAGAATCATCTAGTATTTTATCTGAAAGCTTAGAAGCTTTAGAAGAAGATCAGAGAAATTTAGCAAATTTTAATTCCATTAAGGAAGAGTTGGCTTATAGTCAGCAATTGCTATCAGATGAAAAATATGGGCTAATTACTACCATGACTAATTTAAAAAACTCCCTAAAAAGATTAAGTGAGAGCTCTGACTCATATTCAACTCTTTTAGGTAGATTTTCATCATCTCTAATTGAGGTAGATGACATCTCTAATGAAATTGAAAACAACTTAGAAAACCTAGAAGAAAATCCTGGTAAATTAGAGGAGATAAACAGTAAGCTAAGCAGCATTCACAATCTGTTCAGAAAACATTCTGTTTCTAAAATCAATGAACTTGAAGAAATTTGTATAAAGCTAAATAAGAGTATTTCAACCTCTGAAAATATTGATCAAAAAATTAAAAATACTAAGGGTGAATGTGAGGAGTTAATGAATAAATTGAATAATAAAGCTGAAGTTATTCATAATAACAGAAAAGATACTATACCAACATTTATTTCTGAAATTCAAGATATAATACATGATTTAGGAATGAAAGATGCAAAGTTTAAAATAGATATTAATAAACAAGATACTTTCTTTTCTAATGGAAAAGATTTGATAGAATTTTTATTTACGGCTAATAAAGGCTCTGACTATAAACTTTTGAAACAGTCGGCCTCTGGTGGTGAATTATCTAGAATTATGCTTGCTATTAAATCAATATTGGCAAATTACCGCCAACTTCCTACACTTATGTTTGATGAAATTGATACAGGTGTTTCTGGTGAAATTTCACAAAAAATGGGAAATATAATGAAGCAGATGAGTAGAAAGATGCAGATATTCACCATTACTCACCTACCGCAAATAGCTGCTAAAGGGGAGTCGCACTATAAAGTGTTAAAGACTCAGGATAAGGATAAAACTATAACAAACATGGTTAAACTAAACGCTCAAGAGCGAGTAGTTGAGATAGCAACAATGTTAGAGGGAGATAAGATTTCATCCTCAGCTGTAGCTCATGCAAAACAGCTATTGAATTAATGATTAAATTTTTTTATCTTACATAAGATATTTAAAACCAGATATTTAAAACCATGTCAAATAATTTATTAAAAGGGAAAAGGGGAATTATTTTTGGAGCATTGGATGAGAGTTCAATTGCTTGGATAACTGCAGAGAGAGTTTATGAGGAAGGCGGTACATTTGTTCTATCTAATGCACCTGTTGCAATAAGAATGGGACAAATCAATGAGCTTGCAAAGAAAACTAATTCACAAGTTATTGCAGCTGATGCTACTTCAACAGAAGACCTTGAAAACTTAGTAAAGGAGTCTATGAAGATTCTTGGGGGTAAGCTAGATTTTGTTTTGCATTCAATAGGAATGTCTATAAATGTCAGAAAGGGCAGACAGTATACAGATCAAAAATATGAATGGACTCAAAAAGGCACAGATATTTCAGCAATGTCATTTCATAAAGTAATGCAGACTCTCTACAAGCAAGATGCAATGAATAAGTGGGGAAGCATAGTTGCCTTAACCTATATGGCTTCTCAAAGAGTTTTTCCAGATTATAATGATATGGCAGATAATAAAGCATATTTGGAGAGTATTGCAAGGAGTTTTGGGTATTTCTTTGGCAAAGACAAGAAAGTTAGAGTAAATACTATCTCACAGTCTCCAACACCTACAACTGCAGGAATGGGAGTTAAAGGTTTTGATAGCTTTATTACCTATGCAGAGAAAATGTCGCCACTTGGCAATGCTACTGCTCTTGATTGTGCAAACTATACGATTGCTCTATTTAGTGACCTTACTAGAAGAGTTACGCTGCAAAACCTCTATAATGATGGAGGCTTTAGCAGTATGGGGGTAAGCGATGCTATAATTAACGATATAACAGAATAAAACTAACTTAAATACTAAACTAACTAAAATACTTAAACATGAAAAAAAATTACATTTTAACATTATTATTCTCATTTCTATTTGCTTTTAGCTTTCAAGCTCAAGTTGTGGTTGGTGAAGGGACAACTGTAAATGAAGAAATGCCTATAGAACCTTTTTACAAATTCTCTTATTCTCAGGTAATTTATCATGCCGGAGAGATTAATGCTTCAGGTACAATTACAGGGCTAAAATATACTGCTACTGGAGAAACTACTTTAGAGAATAGTGATGGTTGGACTATTTATATGGGTCACACTTCCCTTGATCAACATTTAGTTGAATCTGGATCAACAACTGTAAATTGGGTTGATATTTCAGAATTAACACAAGTCTTTACTGGAACTGTTACTATCACAGATCAAGAAGTAAGTATTACACTTGATACACCATTTGAATACAATGGAACGGATAATCTTATGGTAGCAGTTAATGAAACATCTAATGTCAATGATGCATATGATAGTTCTACTCATGATTTTTATTGTACTGAATCAACTGGGTCTTATCGAGGGTTAGTATATTATACAGACAGTCAAACCATTGGACCAATAGATACAAGTAATCCGCCTGCAGTTACAAATGGAAATCGAAGACAGTCGTTTGCCAACATAGTGTTTGAAGGTATTACACAATCTTGTGAGAACCCAACAGCAATTGTTATTGATAATATTATGGCTAATACTGCTGATGTGTCTTGGACATCTAGTGGTAGTTCATGGGAATATATTGTGTTAACAGCTGCTGATGATACTCCAGGGGAATCTGATACAGGAACAGTAGTTAGTAGTACATCGGTAAGTCTTTCAGGATTAACTGAAGTTACTGACTACGCATTTTATGTTAGAAATATTTGTTCAGGTGAGAATAGTGGTTGGGTAGCAGGTTATTTTAGAACTGCCTGTGCTGATCTTTTCACTCTTCCTTTTAATGAAGGATTTAATAATGGTGGTGAACCACCAGTATATGCAATTCCAGCTACTATGCCCGATCCATCAACGACAGAAGAGTGTTGGACGATACTTGATGAATCTCCAGCAGAAGCGCCAAGTAATAGTTCATGGCAAATGAATTATTGGGGATCTGGAACTTATGAAGGAGACAATTCCGCTGTACTTTATACAGACTATAATCAAGGTAAGAATGATGATTATCTTATCTCTCCTAGATTGGATCTTACTGGAAATGATAGGTTAAGATTTGTTGCTAAATCTTACAATGTTGCAACAGAAAATAATAGTATGGAGGTTTTAATGTCTAATACAGATATGGATTCAGAAGACTTTACGATAGTTTTAAGTGACGTTTACGAATATCCAGGAGATGACTGGACTTCAGTTATTGTTGATCTTTCAGCATATACTGGGGCACATTATATTGCATTTCATGTCCCTCCAACTGATGTTGAAGGATTCCAGATGTTTGTGGATGAGGTTGTAGTTGAGCAAATTCCTACATGTGATTATCCAATAAATGTAACAATATCTAATCTTACTTCTACTTCTGCCGATGCTTCTTGGGATGCAGGTATGAGTGGTGAAACAGAATGGGAGTATGTCCTTTTAGATGCTGGTGAGGCTGCACCAACAGGTAGTGGTACAGCAGTTACTACAAACTCTGTTACCTTAACAGGCCTAACTCAAGGGTCATCATATGACTTTTATGTTAGAGCTAGTTGTGGTGCAGGAGACTTTAGTACTTATACTCCTTTAAATGGAGCAACTTTTATGATTCCACCTATTGGAGGAGTATGTACAGATCCAATTGTAGTAACCTCTTTACCATACAATACCACAGATACCACAGCTAATTATCAAGATGATTATGATGGTAGTGCTGGGGAAAATTGTGGTCAAAGTTCTAATTATTATTTAAATGGAGACGATGTGGTGTATTCTTATACTCCAGCAAGTGATGCTTCAATTAATATTTCTATGACTCCAGACACTACATACTCTGGAATATTTGTATATGATTCTTGTGATGATATTGGGGTGGAATGTGTTGCTGGAATAGGAGCATCAAATACTGATGAGAGAGTATTTGATATGAATGTTTATGCAGGCACTACTTATTATATAGTAATTTCTACTTGGGCATCTCCTCAGAGTACTGGATATGATCTTACAATTACAGAAAACACATGTTCAGATCCTGTTATTACCGTCACTGTTAATGCCTGTGACTCTGCTACAGATGAATATACAGTTGATGTTGATATTACAGATATGGGATCATCTTCACAGTACACTGTTTCAGATGATTTAGGAAATGTTCAATATGCGCAAGCTGCAGGTGTGCTTACATTTACTTTCACAGGAACTCAAAGCCACATTATTACTGTAGAGGGTGATGATGTAAACTGTAATCAAACATATACGGTAATATCTGCTTGTCAAGCTTGTTATGCTAGTGGAATCAATTGTACTCTTGGTGATGGATTTGTTGGGCTTGTAATTGGTGACATTGATAATTCAGATTCTGGATGTTCAACTGATGGTTACGGTAATTTTACTACTATGACTACTGATTTAGAACAGGGTGGTATTTATGATTTAACTATAACTACAGGATATTCAAATCAATATGTTCGTGTTTGGATTGATTTTAATGATGACTATGTGTTTGATACTAATTCAGATGAATTAATATTGGATAATCATCTTATTGCCGCTGTAGGAACATCAACTATTCAGGTAACAATCCCATCAGATGCTACTTTAGGATCTCATGTTATGAGAGCTAAAGCTAATTGGAATTCTATAGTACCTGATGATGCTTGTGAGGTAACATCCTATGGTGAAACTGAAGATTATACGGTAAACATTGTTGAATCATTAGGAATTGATGATGTAGAACTTGCGGATCTTAGAATATATCCTAATCCAGTAGATGGTAATTATGTAACAATTAAATCTCCAATAGGTGGTGATAAACAGATTGAACTATTTGATATAAATGGTAGAAGGGTGCTTAGTACTATTATCACAGGAGATACGTTAGATATTTCATCTATTAATACTGGCTTCTATATGGTAGAAGTTACCATAAATGGTTATAAAAAGGTTTCTAAATTAATTATTGAATAATAGTTTAGGAATAAAGACAAAAAAGACCTGGTTTTTAAATCGGGTCTTTTTTTTATATCTACTTGTTTGATTAAATTTTATCTATGACTGAAAATGACATTTCTTTTATTATTCCTGTATTCAACAGACCGCAGGAGATAAAAGAACTTTTAGAGAGTTTCACTAAGTTGTCTTCTGAAAAAGATTTTGAAATTGTAATAATTGAGGATGGATCAACAGATGATTGCCAAGGAATTATAAAGGATTTTAACCCTCAATTAACTATATCTTATTATAAAAAAGGTAATACAGGCCCTGGTGATTCTAGAAATTATGGAATGAAAAAGGCAAAAGGAAACTATTTTATAATATTAGACTCAGATTGTTTATTACCAGAAGATTACATGCAACACGTTATTAATAACTTGAATAACAATTATGTTGATTGTTTTGGAGGTATTGACGGATCTCATGAGTCTTTTAGTGATTACCAAAAAGCTGTTAGTTTTTCAATGACATCTTTTTTAACTACTGGAGGAATAAGAGGAGGGAAGTATAAGAAAAAACTATTTCAGCCAAGGAGTTTTAATATGGGAATCTCTAAAGAGGCATTCTTAAAATCAAATGGATTTGGGAACATACACCCTGGAGAAGACCCAGATTTATCTATTAGACTCAATCTATTAGGGTTTAAAACAGCATTATATAGTGATGTCCTGGTTTTTCACAAGAGAAGAGTTTCAATTAGTAGTTTCTTTAAACAAGTATATAAGTTTGGATTGGTTAGACCAATATTAAATCATTGGCACCCGAAATCATTTAGATTGATGTATTATTTCCCGACATTTGCTCTGATATTCCTGATTTTTTCAATTATTGAATTAATTAAAGGGAATCAGGTTCCATTATATATAATACTTGCATATATGCTATTAATCTTCATTTCATCATCATACGTTAATAGAAGTTTTAAGATAGGGTTGTTGTCAATTATTACCAGTGCTATTCAAATTTTAGGCTATGGCTATGGTTATTTAAAATCGAGTACCATATTAATTTTTAACAAAAAAAACATAGAGAAGGTTTTTCCTGAAGTTTTTTTTAGTAAATAAGAAAGATGTTTAAAAAGATAAGATCAGTATATAAGACCAGGAAATTCAATGTTTTCCTGTTTTTTGTGTTATTGGCTCTAATCTATTCTATGTTATCCAAATTAACATCTAATTATACTAAAACTATAGTATTTGCTGTAAAAGCAGTTGATGTTCCATCAGATCAGGTTGTATTAGATCAGTCAATTGATAGCATAAGGCTTGAATTAAAAGGTTATGGTTATAATTTAGCTAAATACTATATAGACCAACCAATAATAGAAATTTCACTTAATAATTTAAAGAAGGTCAAATCAAAATATCAATGGACTAAACAAAGGAATTTTTCAGATCTGCAGTCAAAGTTTAATAAATCTGTTAGTTTGCTCTCATCTTCAGTTGATGAAATAGATTTTATTATTGAACAATATGAATCAAAAAAAGTTCCAATAGAATTAGAATTAGATATAGATTATAAACCTGGATTTGACTCTTTTCAAGAATACAAATTATCAAAGGATTCAATCACAGTGACTGGACCAAATTCATTAATTGACACAATTAATGTGATACAAACTCATAAATTAGTATTAAATCAAATAGACTCAGAGATTAATGCTAAAATTAGAATTAAATCGTCAGAGAACAGCAACATAACATATTCTGATACTGAAATAGACTTTCAATTGAAAGTAGAGAAATTCACAGAAGAATCTATAAAAGTTCCTATAACTATTGTAAATATTGATGATAATATGAAAAT
>JAAZXZ010000031.1 GCA_014239895.1 Flavobacteriaceae bacterium | reverse complement strand
ACCTCCAGCAGATTGTGAAATCTTTGCAGTTTGTTTTAATGTATCATATATTCCTTCAATACTATCATCCTTCATTGTAAGTAAGAAACATGATGACATTTGTGGTTTAGGTGTTCCAGCATTAAACAATGTTGGAGTTGCGTGAGTAAAATATTTTTTACTCATTAATTCATAAGTTTCTATTGCTGCCTCTAAATCGTTTAAGTGAATTCCAATTGAAACTCTCATTAACATGTGCTGAGGTCTTTCAGCAATTTTGCCATTTAGTTTTAATAAATATGATCTTTCTAAAGTTTTAAATCCAAAATAATCATAGCCAAAATCCCTATTATATATTATAGTAGAATCTAGTAGTTCTTTGTTTTTAGAAATTACTTTATAAACTTCATCTGAAAGCAAAGGGGCCGTTTTTCCAGTCCTTGGATTAATATAATTATATAGATCATCCATGACTTCACTAAATATTTTTTTTGTGTTCTTATGTAAATTAGAAACAGAAATTCGTGCCGCTAATATTGCATAATCTGGATGAGCAGTAGTTAAGGTTGCAGCTATTTCAGCAGCAAGATTATCAAGTTCACTAGTAGTAACTCCATCATACAAACCTTCAATAACACGCATTGCTACTTTGACTGGATCAACCAATGGGTTTAATCCATAACAAAGTTTTCTAACACGAGCCGTAATTTTGTCAAACATTATAGGCTCACTCTTGCCATCTCTCTTAACTACATACATATAGGGTCAAAAAAATTTATATCTTTTTTTAAGATAATTTATAAATTATTAAATGTCTGAATAGTTTAGTTAGTCTAATTAAAAATCTGCGTCAAAACTAAATTTATCCTTCTCTTCTTCCTTGTTTAACACTCCCGCTTTTTGATACTCTGAAACACGTTTCTCAAAAAAATTAGTTTTTCCTTGAAGTGAAATCATGTCCATAAAATCAAATGGATTAGAAGAGTTGTATTCCTTTTCACATCCAAGCTCAACAAGAAGCCTGTCTGTAACAAATTCTAGGTACTGAGTCATGAGCTTTGCATTCATTCCAATTAAACTAACTGGCAATGATTCTGTAATAAACATTCTTTCAATATCAAGAGCATCAATTAAAATTTCTTTAATTCTTTTTGGTGACACTTTATTTACTAAATGTTTATTGTGCAGATGTACTGCAAAATCACAATGAACTCCTTCATCTCTAGAAATTAATTCGTTTGAAAATGTCAGTCCTGGCATAAGCCCTCTCTTTTTTAGCCAAAATATTGAACAAAAAGCACCAGAAAAAAATATTCCCTCAACCGCAGCAAATGCAATTAATCGCTCGGCAAAACTAGGCGAATCAATCCATTTTAAAGCCCATTTTGCCTTTTCCATTATTGCAGGGAATGTATCAATAGCATTAAATAACTTGTCCTTTTCTGCTTCATCTTTTACATAAGTGTCAATTAATAAGGAATAGGTTTCACTATGAATATTTTCCATCATAATTTGAAAACCATAAAAGAATTTAGCTTCACTATATTGAACTTCGTTTACAAAATTTTCTGCTAAATTCTCGTTTACAATTCCATCACTAGCTGCAAAAAAAGCAAGTATATGCTTAACAAAATATCTTTCATCATCATTGAGCTTATTCGCCCAGTCTGATAAATCTTGATGTAAATCAATCTCTTCTGCCGTCCAAAAACTAGCCTCAGATTTCTTATACCACTCCCATATATCATGGTGTTGAATTGGGAAAATTACAAAGCGCTTTTTGTTTTCTTTTAATAAAGGCTCTTCAGTAGCTGACATAAATATTATTTTAAATAAAAAATTTCATTTAAATTGTGACTAACAAATAGACAAAAATGCTGTTAGAAATGCTAGGCATTTTTATTAACATTTCATACAAGTTTTTAACAAATTGTAAAACCAAAAAAAAAAAAAAAAAATTTAGAAAATTATGAAAATATCGACAAGAATTATTTCAGTTGTTGCCATTTTAATTATAATATTTAATATGACTCTAATAGATTTTAGCAACTTTTTTTCTGACAATAACACTATTGCTTTGGTAACAATAATTGCTGGGCTTTGTTGTCTAGTAATTATAAGGATCTTAGTTCTGACAAATAAAATAAAGAATTACAATAAAGAAAAATAATTACTTTTATTGACCAATATGACAAACTTCAATGCCAGCCTTTTCTAAAAAATCAATCCCTGATTTATCCTTGTAATTCTCCTGGTAGACAACTCTTTTTATATTGGCTTGATGAATTAATTTGCTACACTCCTTGCATGGACAAAGAGAGATATACAGGGTAGCTCCCTTACATGACTGCGTGGAAGATGCTACCTTAGAAATTGCATTAGCCTCCGCATGCAATACGTACCATTTAGTATATCCATCATCATCTTCACAAATGTTTTCAAATCCAGAAGGAGTCCCGTTAAAACCATCAGAAATAATCATATTATTCTTAACAATTATAGCTCCAACCTTTCTTCGCTCACAATAAGAAAGCTTACCCCATTCGTTAGCAATCTTTAAATAGGCAAGATCATATTTGTGTTGTTTTTCTGGTGTCAATTTTTAGAAATAAATAATGTTAAAAATATAAATTAATTCTTCTTAAAAGCTTCTAATCCACAATTTAAAAATGCTAAATATTCGTCTTCATTAGGCGTATAGCCAACAGGATTATTTAGAATCTCATTTGAGTTTGGATCATAAAGTATATAATAGGGCTGAGAATTTGTCTTAAAATATTGTGCCTGAAAATATGCCCACTTATGACCATAGTTAATTAGCTTTCTTACTCCTTTTCCGCTAGTTCTTGTTACTAATAATTGTTCATTATCTGGCAATGTTTTTTTGTCATCTACATATAAAGAAATTAATACATAGTTTTCTCTAATGGCATTGTCTACTTGTTCTAATGGCCAGACATGTTCCTCCATTTTTCTGCAATTAACACACGCATATCCTGTAAAATCTAACAAGATTGGTTTGTTAACTTTTTTAGCATATTCGATCCCAGATTTTAAATCTTTAAAACAATTCAAATTGTTTGGGCATTCCTTAGGAGAAAAATAACTATAGCCCAAAGGAGGTGCCAGACCACTAAGCAAACTCAATGCTCTATAGGATTGAGTTTCTTTATTATAAATTAATCCCGATGCTAAATATAGAGCAAAGCCTAAAGAAAGCAATGCAAATATTCCTCTTGTAAATGGAATGTTCTTAGGTTTTATTTCATTTGGAAATTGAATTTTTCCGAAAAGATATATTGCCATTAAAAGAAAAATAATGAACCATAAAATTAAAAATACTTCAATTTTAATAATTCCCCAATGGGCAACTAAATCAGCATTAGACAAAAACTTTAATGCTAAGGCAAGTTCTATAAATCCTAAGGAGACCTTGATAGTATTTAACCATCCTCCCGACTTTGGTAATGATTCTAGCATATTTGGAAACATTGCAAATAATGCAAATGGGAGTCCTAGTGCAAGTCCAAACCCACCCATTCCAACAGTTAATTCCCAGGCAGCCGAATCATTAGAAATAGAGCCAGCAAGTAGTGAGCCTAATATAGGCCCGGTACAAGAAAAGGACACTATTGCTAATGTAAGAGCCATAAAAAATATTCCTATTATACCTCCAGCTGATTCTCTTTTAGCTGACTTATCAACCCAAGATGAAGGAAGTGATAATTCATAATATCCAAAGAAGGAAAATGCAAATAAAAGAAATATTATAAAAAAGAAAATGTTTAAGTATATGTTTGTTGAAATATCATTTAATATATCAGGATTTACAGAGTCCAATAAATGAAATGGAATGCTCAAAATTAAATATACCAATACAATAAAGACTCCATATAGGATAGCATTGGAATAGCCATTTGTATTATCATTTTTTTTAGTAAAGAAACTTACGGTTAAAGGGATCATTGGAAATACACATGGCGTCAGCAATGCAAGTAATCCCCCTATAAAACCAAGCCCGAAAATATTAAATAGGGTTCTGCTTGGACTAGATAATGTTGTTGCATTTGATGATGAATTGCTACAATTAACTTTTGATTTTTTAATATCAGTAGGTAAAAACCCATATAGGATTAAATTATTTTTTTGAAGGGTTTCCTGATTTATTGAAATTGTTTCTTTAACATCACTTTCTAATATCTTATTTGATAAATTAAATTTAAAATCAATTATTTCTGGGGCCAGACATTTCTCATCATCACAAGTCATAAACTCAAAACCGCCTGTGATAGGGCTGTCGTAATTTATTACTTCAACTTTTTGTTTGAAAATTGCTTGGTTATAAAACTTAGAAACTACCATATCAAATACCAAGTCATTCTGTGTTACCATATTAATAGAATCCTCAACCACTTCACCAATTAGTTTATAATTTGAAGATTCTGTAAAATAAAATGTTGTTGGGATTGGGCCTCCTTCATCTACAGTTTTTGAATAAATTGCCCAATTGGGATCAATATCTGCAATAAATACTAATTCATATTTATTTTCTTCAATTTGCTCTGAATGAAAGCTCCATTCTACAGGCTCTAAAATTTGAGAATTTAAAGAGGTGAAACAGAAAGAAAATAGTATAAATAAAATTCTATATAGCTTCATTAGTAAATAATATGTTCTGCAAAGAAATTAAAAAAAATTCAGTGATTAATATAATAAATGTTTTTTCTCGTTAGAAGTCCAACCCGCTTGAGATTTATAATCTACAAAATAAATTTTCAAGTCAGCTTGTGATCTATATTCTACAAAAAATAATTTGAAGTCAGCCTGTGATTTATAGTCTACAAAAAACCATAAGCCTTCATTGCCTTTTGCTTGACTTTTATAGTCAACTTTATATACAAGAAGATCTGCTTGGCTTTTATACTCTACAACGAATATATTAACGTCTGCTTGAGATTTATAATCTACAGAGTAAAAAGTTTGTGAATTTGCAGAAAAATAACTAACTAAAAAAATAGTAAAAACTAACCTCATATCTCAATATAATATTTTATAGATAAATTTTCACTATTAAATATTAATTTGTAGCCCCGGCAGGAATCGAACCTGCATCTAAAGTTTAGGAAACTTCTATTCTATCCATTGAACTACGGGGCCGTGAGTAAATGCAAATATATATTTACATATTTAATTATTTTTTTAAAAAGTAATTATTATTTTGTAGTTCTAACTAAGCATAGATGTCTAATAAAGATCATTGGGAAAATATATATTCTACTAAAGAAATTGATGCAGTTAGCTGGTATCAAGAAACTCCTACTACATCCTTGAATATTATTAAAGCACTAAAATTAAATTTGAGCGCATCAATAATCGATATAGGTGCTGGGAAAAGTTTTCTTGCAGATAATTTGCTGAATTTGGGTTATAATGATATTACAGCCCTTGATATTTCTGGGAATGCATTAGATGAAGTTGCTAAAAGAGTAGCAAAGGAAAACCATAAAATTAAATGCATTGAATCAAATGTAACTGATCTATCATCAGATCAAAAATATGATGTCTGGCATGATAGAGCAGTCTTTCATTTTATTACAAATAATCAGGAAAGAGAAAAATATTTGGGCCTTTTAAATTCATCTTTAAACAAAGAGGGATACTTAATTATAGGTACATTTTCAGAAGATGGCCCGCTAAAATGTAGTGGCCTTGATGTTCAAAGATATTCAGTCAAAGAATTAAGAGAATTACTAAAAGGAAATTTTAAATTTATTGATGGCTTTAAAGAAATCCATAATACTCCTTTTAATACTACTCAAAGCTTTACCTTTTGCGCATTTAAAAAAATAGATTAGTAGCTTCACTCATTAGCTATAAAGGAGCTTTCATGTCTTATTATAATAACTAACAACATAACCTCTGTTATAGGCAAAGCCTCTCCTATTAAACTATTCAGTTCCTTTTAATCTAATAACTATCGCACCTCCACGAGCTACACCTCCATATTTGTTTGTAGCTGCAAGCGATCTTAATATAGTTATACTTTTAATTTGTTGAGGATCAATAAAACCAGGATAATCAGTATAAAGAAGCCCATCAACATCATAGACTGCATATGCATTATAATTAATTGATTGACTTCCGCCTCTTATTAAAATTTTAGGAGATACACTTTCTAATGTGTTTTTGTGATAGTCCAAATAATTTGCAACATTGTCACCAATTACTTTAACTCCTGGGAACTTTCCGGCAATTACATCGATTAGTGTTAATGCAGCTGGAGAAATACTTAATTTTGAAGATGATACTATTTCACTACTTGATGAACAATTAATTAAAATAGAGGCAAATAATAATATGAAGATTCTTTTCATAATGTTGTTAAGTTAAGAAAGTATATTGTTTTTTTACTAAATAAAAAAAGACAATTTTCGTGCCAAAATTACTCCAAATAGCTTTGTTATTTTATTATTATAGGATTTCCTGCTTTTTTATTTTCTATAGTAACGCCAGTTAATTTTGCAATAGTTGGTGCAATTTGATTAACATAATATTCGCCTTTTTCTAATCCTGTTTTTTTTATTTCTGGCCCTAAAATTGCAAGCCATGTATATTCGCACCCATTAGCTCCGCTTCCATGACTAGTCCACATAGAATCGGAAAAATCACCATCACCTCTTCCATGATCGGTAGTAATAAACATATATGTATTATCCTTATAAAAAGGGTTCTCTTGTAGATAGGTCCATAGTTCCTCAATCATTTTGTCAGTATTGTGCAATGAAGCTATATAATCATCATAGCTTCCCGCATGAGAAAAACTATCAGTTTCATCATAAGAAATATAAACTGCTTTTGGGGTTCTGTTTTTAATATGCTCCATTGAAAGGATATGAGTAAATAAATCATATCTCACATTATCTCTAAAAAGTGGAATCATAGTCTGATAATTTTCAATAAAAGATTCAAGTTTAGACAATTTTTTGCTTTCTAGATTGCTATAACCTGCACTTACAGGAACTCCGCTTCTCTTATCATTAATTATAAAAGGAAAAACATCCCAACTACAAAAAGCAGCAACTTTTCCAGAATAATTTTTGTTAGCATTTAGCAGCTCTAATATTGTTTTATTTTTATTATATATTTTATCGTTACTTCTGATAGAATCATCTGCAAACCCAGTTAAAATTTCATTATATCCTGGATAGGAAAATAATTGATCATTCGTTAATTTCAATACTGATCCTTCATTCTTATTTCCAATTAATATCCCTTTATTATCAATGTAATTCCCAAAGAAAGGAAGTAGTTTTTGTTGACGTTTTTTATTATCATCACTTAAGAACATTTCTTTTAGTAAAGCAGAATTCTTAGTGAATTTTTTATTTTCTATAAGATCTAAATCAACACCATTAAATACTTCCTGCCACCTCACACCATCAAGAGTAATTAAAATAATGTTTGGGGCATTATTATCGTTTGACTCCCTAGATTCCATACATGACGACAGAATAATTATTGGTATAAGTAAAAGAAATAATTTTTTCATTAAAACAAAAGTACAAAAAAGTCGGGATGACAGGATTTGAACCTGCGACCCCACGGCCCCCAGCCGTGTGCGCTAACCGGACTACGCCACATCCCGCCCTGTAAATTTATAAAAGAAGAAAATAATTAGTGTGAAAAACATAAATTTTAATATAATTTTGATATATGATGAATAATCTAAAAAAAATATTAAATGCAGAGCAAATAAGAAGTGCTGATAGTTATACTATAAGTAATAAACCAATTTCATCTATTGATTTGATGGAGTATGCTTCCAATTGTTTTATAAATTCAATTTGGGATAAGCAATTCATAACAAAAAAAATAGCTATAGTTTGTGGCCCTGGTAATAATGGTGGAGATGGTCTATCTATATCAAGATTGTTGAAAGAAAAGAAAATTTCTGTCACAACATATTTTTTAAATATCAGCTCGAAAATATCTAAAGATTGTCAAGTAAATCTAAAGAAAATTGATTCAGTAGAAGAGTTAACAAATTCTGATCCTATACCAGATTTTTCTAAATATGATCTAATAATAGATGCAATATTTGGTACAGGGCTTTCAAAGCCTATAGTAGGATACTATACTAAAATCATTGATTCAATAAATAGTCAAAAGTGTCCTATTTATTCTGTTGATATTCCATCAGGAATGTACTGTGATAATATTTCAAGCTCAAGACACATAGTTAATGCGGATTTAACAATTAGTTTTCAAAGACCTAAATTTTCTTTTTTTCTTCCAGAGAATGGACCTCATATTAAAAAATGGAAAATTGTAGATATAGGTTTGGATGAAGAATATATTCAAAATATGGATTCCAATAAATTTATTATTGATCAGAGTATAATAAAATATAGTAAAATTAGAAGTAGGCAATCTCACAAAGGAAATTATGGCAAGGCATTAATAATCGCAGGATCTATTGGAAAAATTGGGGCAGCTGTCCTAGCAGCAAAGGCATGCCTAAGGAGTGGTGTCGGGCTTCTTACTACTCATACACCAAAATGTGGCTATGAAATTATGCAAAAATCTATTCCCGAATCTATGTGCTCCATTGATAAAGCAGAATGTTATATATCTGAACTCCCTGAAATTGCTAACTATAATGCTATTGGAATAGGGCCAGGTCTAGATCAAAAAAGTGAAACTAAAGAAATGCTTGAAAAACTCTTTAATAAAACTAAGAAAAGAACATTAGTTATAGACGCTGATGCCATCAATATACTAGCAAAGCACAAAGAGCTTATCTCGCTAATACCAAAAAACTCTATTCTAACGCCCCATATTAAAGAATTTGAACGCCTCGTTGGCAAATGCAGCAATTCCATTGAAAGATTTGAAAAACAAGTTCAATTCTCTAAAAATCATAAGTGTATAATTGTATTAAAAAATGCATTCACTACAGTTTCTACGCCCATAGGTGATATTTTCTTTAATACCTCCGGAAATCCAGGAATGGCAACTGCTGGAAGTGGAGACGTGCTAACTGGAATTATTACAGCTTTGCTAGCACAAAAATATGATCCAATTGTTGCTGCTATGCTAGGGGTTTATTGTCATGGTCATGCTGGAGATATTGCTGCAAAAGAAAAAGGGGAAATTGGGCTAATTGCTTCTGATATTATAGATCATTTAAAATTTAGCTAATTACTTTAGCGTTACTTTTCTAACTACAGGGTTAAAAGGCGAATCAATTAATTCCCCATTAGAATCTAACAATTCTAATTTGATGGTAACCTCTCCAATAGATAACCCCTCTATATAATATGGTACCCATTCATCTATCATAAATTCACTATCATTAATAGTGGCGCGTACCTTGTTTCCTTCAGCAGAAATTTCTGTGTTTACTAGGTAAAAATCAAGTAACAATTTTTTTATGTCATCACCTTCATATACTCCTTTGGGTCTGCTATAAAACAAGAATTCAGATTCTAAATCATAAGGCTCATACTCCTGTACTCCAGACGAGACTTGTATTAAGGAAAATGCATTTGGATTCTTTACAGATTCATGAAAAGATCTTGATAAAAAAAACAAAATTAAATTATTTCCTTGTTCTAATTCTTTTGAAAAATCAGATGTATAATGAGCAGAATAAGGTCCATTATTTACAATCATATGAATATGTTGACCTTGAGCAGAATTAGCTAAACTATTCTCAATTGCTCCTTCTGTTTGAAGCCCTAACTCATAATTCTCAACATTAAAACTAAAATTGTTGTTTGAATTTTCATCTTCTGCAGTTTGTGAAAGAGATAATATTGAATTAGAAAATTCAGGTGACCCCTCAAACTTTGTAATATTAATTGTGGATTGATCTGAACATCCAACTATTAGAGACAGTATAAGAATAAATGATATATTTTTCATAAATATAAAGCTAATAAAAAATAAGACTAGAATTTCAAATGCCTAACAGTATCCTTATGATTGATAATTTGCTGTAGAGATTCAATGCCAACTAATAAATGTTTTTTGTCAAATAATTCAGAATTTTTATCATCCTTTACTTTAGTTTTAACACCTTCTGGAATCATTGGTTGATCCGTAACTAAAAGCAAAGCTCCAATAGGAATTCTATTGTGAAAGCCAACAGTAAATAAAGTTGCTGTTTCCATATCAATGGAATATGCTCTAATTTTCTTTAAATAATTTTTGAATTCACTATCAAATTCCCAAACCCTTCTATTTGTTGTAAAAACAGTTCCCGTCCAATAATCAATTTTTTGATATTTTAATGCAGAGGAAATAGCCCTTTGTAATGAGAAAGAAGGCATTGCTGGAACCTCAATTGGGAAATAATCATTTGAAGTACCTTCTCCTCTAATAGCTCCAATAGGTAAAATAAAATCTCCTATTTTAATTCTCTTTTTTAATCCACCACACTTTCCTAAAAAAAGAACTGCCTTAGGCTTAATTGCAGATAATAAATCCATTATGGTAGCAGCATTCGGACTGCCCATGCCAAAATTAATTATAGTAATTTCTTCATGTGTAGCGGATGGCATGTTCTTATCAAGACCATCAATATTAACATTATTAATTTTTGCAAATTCATCAACATACCTTTGAAAATTAGTAAGTAAAATGAATTTACCAAAAGAATTAATTTTCCTTCCAGAGTACCTTGTAATCCAGTCTCTTACAATATCTTTTTTAGTTTTCATATATACAAATTTACTGCATTTTCATTAAATTGAGTAATAGACTGAACTTTTATATGGATATAAGTAGCTCCTTTTTCCCAGAAAAACTGTACTCATGCTGGCATCCTGTTGGTTATAGTAATGAAATATTAATGGATGCTCCATTTGGTACATTTCTTTTAGATGAAGCAATTGTAATTTGGCGCACATCAGATGGTAAAGCTCATGCTATGAAAGATCTTTGTATTCATCGAGGGACTGCTTTATCATTAGGATGGCTAAAAGATGATTGTGTTGTTTGCCCTTATCATGCATGGCAATATGATAGGCATGGAGAATGCATATTAATTCCTCAAGCACCAGGTGCAAAAATCCCAAGTAAGGCTAAAACACCTAAATATAATTGTGTAGAAAAATTTGGGATTGTCTGGGTAGCCATTAATGAACCTGTATATAATCTTCCTAATATTCAAGAGTTCAATGATAAAAAGTGGCAATTTATTAATACTGGTCCTTTTGAATGGGATAGTGATAGTTCTAGACAAATAGAAAATTTTACTGATTTTGGTCATTTCCCTTGGGTACATCCAGGACTCCTTGGTAATCCTGATCGTCCATTAGTCCCAGAATGTAAAGTACAGGTAAAAGGATCCGTGCTTCATTATTCAATTGTAAGGCCTGAAGCTAATAATACAAATGATTTTCCAATTTTTGCAAATGAAAAAGTTGTAAAACCTGAAAGAAAAAGTGTTTATGAGTTACATCTTCCCTATACTATTATACTAAGATTAGGATGGGGCGGGGAAAAAGGCATGATTTATTTTTTTACATCTCAACCAATTTCAAAAAATAAATGTAGAGGATACTGTATTGTAGGTCGAAACTATAATCTTGATGAGCCAGAATCTGTTATTCAAGATTTTGAAAAAGTAATTTTTGATCAAGACAAAAGAATTGTAGAATCTCAAAGACCTCAACAAGTTCCATTTGACCTTTCAGAAGAACTGCATCTAAAATTTGACTCAGTTGCTATAAATTATAGAAGAACTATGAAAAAAGAAAAATTATATTATTAATTATCTGCTAGCCCAATAGTCCCACTCACCAGAAGCAACATACCTTTCTAATACATTTTCTAAATTTAGCTTAATTGTTTTTTTAAATGGATCCTTTGGAGATTTTGGGTCAATAAACTGCATTATAACAGTGCTTACTATTTCTATAATTTCAGATTTAAGGAAATTGATTCCTCTACTCATTATATTATTTTTATGAAACTGCTGCACCTTTCCCTTAATAGACTTTTCCTTGCCTAAATAAAAAGATTTTGTAGATCCAGAAATCTTAACAATGCAATTATAGGTAGCCCATCTCTTATCAAATCCAATAGAAATAATCGGGGCAAGGTGCTTATTATTCTTTTTTAAAAGTAATATAACCTCCTGTTGATAGTTCTCAACTATCTTAATCCTACTATTAAGATCTCTTAATTTCTCAGAAAGCCTTTTCCGGGTTTTTAGTAAATTTTCATATTCAGGTGTCAAAGACTCCAATTCATTTAATTTACTTAATTCTTCCTTGTTTAGAAGATTGCCTTTTAGTGATTTTAAGGAAAGGTTTGACTTCATATAATAAAATATATGAGCAAATATAATGAATGATTTAACTCTATACTAATAAAAAACATATATCTTATTAGTATAGAGTTAATAAAAATTAATTAGTCAATAGAAATATCGCCTTTTGTTTGTGACCAGGCAATAATTTTTTCATTTTCAACTTGATACCATTCATTATAAGTTCCGTCAGATCCATCAAATCCTGCATTAACCCATTCTCCTCTATTATTAGAATGGTCCGTTCCTTCAGGTTTTGAAGGTTTAATAGAAAAAGCATATCTAAATTTCCACTCTCCAGAATTTCCTTCAGCAAGACCTTCCTGATATTGTTTTTCTATAATTGCAATGAATTCATCTCCATTAGAAGCTTTTTGTCCGTCTTCAAATTGTAGAACAGCTCCATCTGCAATAAATGATTTTAATGCATCATAATCTCTTGCTGCCCAAGCTTTATCCATAGCAACTACAACATCAACTGATGCTTGACTACCCATCATAACTGTTTGGCCTTCATTAGGAGCAAACCCATTGGTTTGAACCTCACATTGGTGATCTGCTTGACCACACGAAGTTAAGATCAAGATTAAACTAAAAACATATATAAAATTTTTCATAAAAAATAATTTAAAATTAGTTTTCAAATATAATTATTTTTTTTAAAAATAACTCTTACCTACTTAAGAGGATTAGAAGTTGAGGATTTAAAAGTGGAGGATATGCCTATGGTTTAAGGTTTTTGATTAAAAATCTTCGTTGGCATAACATACAAGAAGATTATAATACAGATAGGTAAAATGACATCAATAACGACTCCTTCTCCTTGAAATAATTTAACTATTCCATAAATTACCCAACCAATCAGTATAATTAGTGTAATCCTGCCTAATGATTTTAATAGTTTTTTCATAATGTTTAATTCATACCTACAATTTACAATAATTTAAAAAGAAGAAGATATGCCTATGGTTTAGGTTTTTCATTTAATAAAAGCCTACATTTGCTGTTCAAATTAAAATTTATTTAAACATGAGTAACGGAACAGTAAAATTTTTCAATAATTTTAAAGGATTTGGATTCATCACTCCAGAAACAGGGGAAAAAGATGTATTTGTGCATAAAAATGATCTAATAGATGAAATCAATGAAGGGGACAAAGTAAGCTACGATGTAGAAGAAACTCCAAAAGGAATGAATGCTATAAATGTCAAAGTAGTTTAAATAAATCCTTCGGTTTATAAATGGTATTTTTAATATCATTATATTTAAATTATTATGATAGATTTTTTCAAGAAACATAGTTTTGTGATTGGTACATTTTCATTAGCAATAGCTGTTCTTTTAGAATACCTATCTCAATCAAAGTGGTTAATTCTTCCCTTTGCTATAACTGCCCTTCTTGGTGCTATTACACAAGTTTATATAGGTCTAAATAAAAAGAAATAACAGCTTTCTCATACCTACAATTTACAATAATTTTAAAAGAAGAAAATATGCCTATGGTTTAGTTTTTTAGTTTGGTTTTTTTCTTTGTTGGCATCGGTAAAGATGAAACAGAAAACATCTTCCATTTATCATCTATTTTTTTATACATATAAACACCTCTTCCTTGATAAATTCTTTTATAGTCTTCATTATATCTTGAGTAAGTTGCATCAATCATATAAACATCTTTTGACAGCCAGATTATTCTTGATCTATCAAGCAAACTGTACTTGTATCCTTCCTGAACATTAGCCCTCATATTTTTATAAAAACTAATTAGGTCTTTTTTGTTTTCAATTATTTGAGGATTT
>JAAZXZ010000163.1 GCA_014239895.1 Flavobacteriaceae bacterium | reverse complement strand
AGGCCAGGTCTAGAATATAAAAGTCCTACGTGGGGCCCATAAAACTTATATGCAGAGCATATCAGGAAATCACAATCTAATGATTTGACATCAATAGAAAAATGTGGAGCATAATGAACTGCATCTAATAATAATAAAGAGTTATATTTAGCTGCTATTTTTTTTATAAAATTAAAATCATTAATAGTCCCTAGGGCATTTGAGGACATTCCCATAGCTACTAAAGCAGTTCTTTGATTAATTTTATTTTTAAAGTCATTGTAATCTAGAGTACCATCTTGAAGAAGGGCTATTTCTACTAGTTTAATTCCATAGCTCTCAAGAGTTTTCCAGGGACCTCTATTTGCTTCATGATCAAGTTCCGTTATAATTACTTCATCACCTTTTTTAATAATTTTTGATAATCCTCTTGATAAACTATAGTTTAGGGTTGTCATATTTTGTCCTATAGATATACACTCTTTGCTTTCTGCTCCAAGAAGTTGAGCTACTTTTTTTCGCATAGAATCCATAATAGAATCAGTCTCTTTACTTGTTATGAATTCTCCATGAGTGTTTGAGTTGGATTGCCTATAGTAATTGGATATAGCGTCAATTACGCTTGATGGAACTTGAGTTCCTCCAGGTCCATCTAAATAAATTATTTGATTTTCATTCTCATCTTTTAATGATAATGAAGGAAAGTTACTTCTCACTTTATCTAAGTTGATCATCTATTTATATATTTAATTATGACTGATTCATATAAATTTAATATATATAATTAATTTTATATCCCTTTCAATATAAATTCTATATTATATTTACCTTGTATGTCTCAACTCAAACATTAAAATTCTAGTTATGAATAAATTACATTATTTTTTTAAAATTAAAATGTGCTACAGAACCTATTGGAAACAATGGTCTTTTTCAATATTTATTTTCATTTTTTCATTGTTTGTTTTTTCATGTAGCTCTAATAATTCAATAGACTACCATAAAACTAATAAGATTCCAGTTGTAGATACATATTATGACAGTGAAGTAATAGATAATTACCGTTGGCTTGAAGATGATTTATCTCAAGAAACAGGGGAGTGGGTTAAAAGTCAAAATACAACTACGTTTGATTATTTAAATAAGATACCTTTTAGAGAGGAATTAAAAGAAAGATTAAAGAAACTATGGGATTACGAAAAGATTTCAGCACCATTTAAAGAAGGTAATTATACTTATTACTTTAAGAATTCTGGTTTGCAGAATCAACGTGTTTTATATAGATCTTCTGAATCTAGTGATTTAGAGGTTTTTCTAGATCCAAATACTTTTTCAAATGATGGCACAACTTCACTTGCAGGATTAAGTTTCTCTAAAGATGGGACTATGTTAGCATATAGTATTTCAGAGGGTGGAAGCGATTGGAGGAAAATTATTACAATTAGTACTGAAACCAAAAAGCTTGTTGAAGATACTATTGTGGATGTTAAGTTCTCTGGAGTAAGCTGGAAATATAATGATGGTTTTTACTATTCTTCTTATGACAAACCAAAGGGAAGTGAGCTTTCAGAAAAAACAGATCAACATAAATTATATTTTCACAAACTAGGAACTTCTCAAGAAAAAGATAAATTGATTTTTGGAGGAACTCCAGAAGAAAAAAATAGATATGTAAGAGGCTTTGTAACAAATGATAATAGATTTTTAATCATTGATGCTGCAAAAAGAACGTCTGGAAATAAACTTTTTATTAAAGATTTAAAAAATTCTTCAGAAATTAAAACTATAGTTAATGACTATGATTCTAATACGTCATTGATTGATAATTTAGGGAGTAAACTTTTTTTATTTACAGATGATAACTCTCCAAATAATAGAGTGGTTACTGTTGACTTTGGTGATTTGAATAAATCTAACTGGAAAGATTTTATTGCTGAATCTGATTTTGTTCTTAGTTTATCTAAAGCAGGTGGGTTTTTCTTTGCCAAATACATGGTTGATGCTATTTCTAAAGTTTATCAATATGATTATAAGGGTAATTTGTTAAGAGAGATTAATCTTCCAGGGATTGGAACAGCATCAGGTTTTAGTGCTAAGAATAATCAAAAGGAGTTGTATTTTTCTTTCTCTAATTATTATACTCCAGCGACTACTTATAAATTAGATATTAAATCTGGAGATTATCAAGAGTTCTGGAAACCTTCTATTGATTTTAATTCTAGTAATTACTCTTCTAAACAAATTTTCTATTTATCTAAAGATGGCACTAAAGTTCCTATGATAATTACTTATAAAAAAGGTATTGAATTGAATGGTAAAAATCCAACTATTTTATATGGATATGGAGGTTTTAATATTAGTAGAACACCTGGATTTAGTGTTGCAAATGCGGTATGGATGGAGCAAGGTGGTGTTTATGCTGTGCCAAATATTAGAGGAGGTGGGGAGTATGGAAAGAAATGGCATGATGGAGGAGTTCAAACTAATAAACAAAATGTCTTTGATGATTTTATAGCTGCTGCGGAATATTTAATTGAAAATAATTATACATCTAAAGATTTTCTTGCAATTAGAGGCGGTTCGAACGGAGGACTATTAGTTGGTGCTACAATGACACAAAGACCTGATTTAATGAAAGTAGCATTGCCTGCAGTAGGAGTTTTAGACATGTTAAGGTATCATAAGTTTACAGCTGGTGCTGGTTGGGCATACGATTATGGTACGTCTGAGCAATCAGAAGAAATGTTTAAATACTTAAAAGGGTATTCACCAATTCATAACGTAGTTAAAAACACAATATATCCAGCAACTCTTATTACAACTGGTGACCATGATGATAGAGTAGTTCCAGCACATTCATTTAAGTTTGCCGCTGAACTTCAAGAAAAAGATTCAGGATTAAACCCAATATTAATTAGAATTGAAACTAATGCTGGCCATGGTTCAGGTACACCCGTTAGTAAAAGAATAGAGCAATACGCTGATATATTTGGATTTACTTTATATAATATGGGTTATAGAGTTTTGCCTGAAAAAACTAAAACTCCAATAAAAGGTTAATTAGTTGGTAAAATATCTTTAAAGTTATCAAATAGGAGTTTT
>JAAZXZ010000162.1 GCA_014239895.1 Flavobacteriaceae bacterium | reverse complement strand
TTTCTTAATTCTCCACAATTATGAGTCCTATACATGACGATAGTTTACATTTGCAAATTTAATAAGATATTATTTATAACTCTATCATATTTTATAATTTTAACAAGCTTTTTTAAATTAGGATTTTATCATACATTTAACTCAAATATTATTACAGGATGCTTTCTCTTTCTCAATATCATCAAATGTTTACTGATCATATAGAAAAATATACAGTCAGTGCAGTCCCTGAAAACCTATATGCTCCTGTAAACTATATTTTAAGTCTTGAAGGAAAAAGAATTAGACCCATATTAACATTGATAAGTGCAGATATTTTTTCTGGATCACTAAAAAAGGCACTAAATGCTGCATTAGCTGGAGAGGTTTTTCATAATTTTTCTTTAGTTCATGATGATATTATGGACTCTGCAGATCTTAGAAGGGGAAATACTACAGTACACAAAAAATGGGACAACAGTACTGCAATTTTATCTGGCGATGTGATGTTAATTTTAGCCTATCAGATATTTGAAAATTATGAACCAAATATTTTTGTGCCAATGGCAACACTATTTAGCAAAACAGCGATAAAGGTATGCGAGGGACAACAATTAGATATAGATTTTGAAAAAAAGCAAGAAATATCCTTTGATGAATATCTATTAATGATAACCTATAAAACTGCTGAATTAATTGGTGTAGCAATGAAAATGGGAGCAATTATAGCAAATGCAACAACAGCAGATCAAGAAAAAATTTACGAATTTGGAAAGAATTTAGGCATAGCATTTCAATTGCAAGATGATTATCTTGATTGTTTTGGCAATGAGAATGATTTTGGTAAAAAAATAGGAGGAGATATAATTGGGAAAAAGAAAACATTCTTATACATAAAAACTCTTGAGCTACTTTCAGGCAATGAAAAGTCTAATTTTATTTCACTATATAATAGCCCTTATGATAATTCTAAAGATAAAATTACTTTGGTTAAAGACATGTATAATAAATGCAATATTGAAAATGACCTTGCTGTTGAGATTCAAAAATACACTGACAGTGCCTTTCAAATTTTAGAATCTCTTAAATTACCTAAGGAAAAAAATGAATTTCTGAAAAATATTGGAAATTTACTTGTGCAAAGGAAGATATAGTTTTACTATTCTTTTTAATTAATATTAATTACCTTTGTAATCTGAAAAATAGAAATTTTTATAATGGATAATTTTTCTTTTTTAAACGCTGCTCATACGGTTTTCTTTGCTGACTTGTATGATCAATATTTAAAGGACCCTGATTCAGTAGAGCCGAGTTGGAGAGCTTTTTTTCAGGGCTATGATTTTGGAAGTAATAAGCTTTTTCAAGGAGAGATTGTTGAAGGGGTCACCTCGCAGATCCCAGATCATGTTCAAAAAGAATTTAATGTAATAAATTTAATAGATGGGTATCGATCAAGAGGCCATTTATTTACTAGAACTAATCCAGTTAGAGACAGAAGATCATACAGTCCTAGTTTGGATATTGAGTATTTTGATTTATCCAATGATGATTTAGACACTGTATTTAATGCAGGGGAAATTTTAGGGATAGGGCCACAACCTTTACGAATTATAATTCAACATCTTACTGAAATATATTGTGATTCAATTGGTATCGAATATATGTATATACGAAA
>JAAZXZ010000161.1 GCA_014239895.1 Flavobacteriaceae bacterium | reverse complement strand
TGACCCCCAAAGAGCAATCTCTATTCTTCAAATTCATGGGACTAACGACGTACTTGTTCCATATAATGGTGGAGATGGGACAATGGCCATAAATGATGTTATTGATTATTGGCGAGGGCATAATTCATGTGATTCAAGCCCGACAGTGATAGACATTCCAGATATATTTGCTTTAGATTTTTCAACTGTTCAAGAAATTACTTATTCTTGCGATAATGACGATACTAATACAGATGCAATGGTTAAGCATTACAGGGTAGATGGAGGAGGTCATGATTGGCCTGGTGCATGGGGCAACAGAGATATTAATGCCAGTGAGTTAATTTGGGAGTTTTTTTCATTGTATGACCTTAACGGTTTAATTGATTAATATTATTAATTTTATATCATAAATAAATAACACATGATTCTAGAAATGAAAGTCCCCTCTCCGGGAGAATCAATAACTGAAGTAGAAATTGCTGCTTGGCTGGTGGCAGACGGAGATTGTGTTGAAAAGGATCAAATAATAGCCGAGCTTGATAGTGATAAAGCTACCTTAGAATTACCAGCAGAAGAAGGTGGTGTCATTACATTAAAAGTTCAAGAAGGCGATTCAGTAGATGTTGGTCAAGTAGTTTGTTTAATTGACACCTCTAAAGGGGGCGAAGCTAAAAATAATTTAGAACTAGAATCAAAAGAAGAATCAGTTACATCAAAAATTGAAGTAGAAATAGTTAATGTTAGCAAATCAGACATTTTAAGTCCTGCTGCTAAAAAAATCATGTCTGAAAATAATATTAAGATTGAAGATATAGAAGGAACTGGCAAGGATGGAAGAATTACTAAACAAGATGTAATAATGGCCAGACCTTCAATGGGGTCTCTTGGAAATGATAAAAGAGATGAAAAAAGAACAAGATTGTCTCTTTTAAGAAGGAAGGTTGCAGAAAGACTAGTTAGTGTAAAAAATGACACAGCAATGCTAACTACTTTTAATGAAGTAGATATGTCTGCTATATTTGAACTGAGAAAAAAATATAAAGAAAAATTCAAAGCAAAGCATGGAGTTAATTTAGGCTTTATGTCCTTCTTCACACTAGCATCCGTAAGAGCGCTCAAAGAATTTCCAGCAGTAAACTCAATGATTGATGGTGATGAAATGATAACATATCAATATTGTGATATTAGCATAGCAGTTTCAGGTCCAAAAGGGCTAATGGTTCCAGTAATTCGTCATGCTGAAAACCTTTCATTTAAAGAAATTGAAGTACAAGTGAAAGCTCTTGCAGAGCGTGCTAGAGATTCAAAAATAACAGTTGATGAAATGACAGGAGGTACATTTACTATTTCTAATGGTGGTGTTTTTGGGAGCATGTTATCAACTCCAATTATTAATCCTCCTCAAAGTGCAATTTTAGGAATGCATAATATTGTTGAACGACCCATTGCTGTTGACGGAAAGGTTTTTATTAGGCCTGTAATGTACTTAGCTCTTTCATATGATCATCGGATTATTGATGGAAGAGAGAGTGTAGGGTTTCTAGTTACAATTAAAGAAGCGTTAGAAAATCCTGCTGAAATTTTGATGAGTAACAAAATTCTGGAGGCACTAGAATTAAAGTAGTTTAATGATAATTTCAGACACGCATACACATTTGTATCTCAAGGAATTTGATTCTGACAGAGATCAAGTTATAAATAAGGCTATAACATCCAATGTTAGTAGGCTATTTCTTCCTGCTATAGACTCTTCTCATACACAATCAATGTTAATTCTTAAAAAAAAATTTCCTAAAAATATTTTTTTAATGGCTGGGCTGCACCCTTGTTATATAGGAGAAAATTATCTTGAAGAGCTAAAACATGTTGAAAAAAATATTATAGAAAATCAATGTATTGCAGTAGGAGAAATAGGAATTGATCTCCATTGGGAAACAGAAAATTTAGGACTTCAAAAAGAAGTGTTTATTAAGCAAATTAGATTAGCAAAGAAATATAATTTACCTATAGTGATTCATTCTAGAAAATCATATGATGAAATATTTGAGGTTTTAGAATTAGAAGGAACAAAGGATTTATCAGGAATTTTTCATTGTTTTACTGGGACTTTAGGGGAGGCAAATAAAATTATTTCAATGGGAATGAAATTAGGAATTGGGGGAGTGGTTACATTTAAAAACGGAATGATAGATAAATTTCTAGATAAAATAGATTTAAAACATATTGTTTTAGAAACAGACTCTCCTTATTTAGCTCCATCTCCTAATAGAGGCAAAAGAAATGAAAGTTCATTTATTATTAATATTGCCAAGAAATTAGCAGAAATATATCAAGTTAGTATAGAAGAAATAACAAATATTACTACAAAGAATTCCATTGATGTATTTAAGATATGAAACACATCGAATTATATTATAAAATATCTTAATAAAAAGAATAATATAAAGTTTTATAATTAATATTTTTTCTTTTTATTTGTTTTGATATAATAATGATATTATAGAGAGGTGGCCGAGTGGTCGAAGGCGCGCGCTTGGAAAGTGTGTATACATCACAAGTGTATCGAGGGTTCGAATCCCTTCCTCTCTGCACGGAATTATAGTGTTAATTATAATTTTTTATATCTTTAAGCTCTATTAAAATAATTAAACAAAATAAAATGAAAAGATTACTTAGTATTATTGCAATTATTTCAGTTGTATTTATTCAAGATTTAACTTCAAATGTAAACATATTTCAAGATGAAATGGATGCAGCTGAGGTTGAAGAGGCTTCAATGGTAGTTGAAGAAGTTGTTATGGAGGTAGAAGAACCAGAACAGCTAAATTTTCATCAAGAATTAAAAAAGAGGTTTATTGAAGGAGGTCCTGGATTTATGGGAATTGTTCTTTTATGCCTTATTCTAGGGTTAGCCATTGCTATTGAGAGAATTATTTATCTTAATTTGTCAGAATCTGATTCAGAAAAATTGACTAAGGATGTAGAAGCAGCTATGAAATCTGGAGGCATTAAAGCAGCAAAAGAGGTTTGCGCGAATACACCTGGGCCAGTAGCATCTATTTTTTGGCAAGGATTAGATAGAGCAAATGAGAGTATTGAATCTGCAGAAAAAGCTGTAATTGCATATGGTGGAGTTCAAATGGGACAGCTTGAAAAAAATGTTTCATGGATTTCTTTATTTATAGCTCTTGCGCCTATGTTAGGATTCATGGGGACAGTTATTGGAATGATCCAGGCTTTTGATAAAATTGAAGCCGCAGGAGATATGCAACCATCATTAGTAGCGGGAGGTATTAAAGTAGCTCTTCTTACTACAGTATTTGGTCTAATTGTTGCAATTATTCTCCAGATATTTTATAACTATATAATAGCCAAAATTGACAGCATAGTAAACGACATGGAAAATGCTTCCATTTCACTTATGGATATATTAGTTAATAAATAAGAAATAATAATTATGAATTCGTACAAAATTATAAAGTATATAGCATACGCTCTATCGTTATTAGGAGTTTTATTTGTTTTGATGATTCAAATGATGGATATGCTTCAAGGAATTGATTATATATTATTTGTTGCCTATCTAATTATGGGATTAATTGTATCATCTGTTGCCTTTTATACATTTAAAAATGTAATCGCTGATAAAGCGGCATTGAGAAGTACATTAAAGACTTTAGGGGCTTTTCTTATATTATTTCTTATATGCTATTTTGTTTTAGCAAGGGGAGAAGAAACTCCTCTTAGAGATGGTAAAATGTTATCAGCTGCAGGATCTAAGTTAATAAGTGCAGCATTGTTTATGTTTTATTCTCTTATACTAATTGCGAGTGGGTCAATGTTATGGTTTGGTATAAAAAGTAGAAAATAATTTATGGCAAGAAGATCATCTCCAGAAGTAAATGCAGGCTCAATGGCTGATATAGCTTTTTTGCTATTAATATTTTTTCTAGTTACAACTACTATTGAAACAGATTCAGGTATTAGCAGAAAACTTCCACCTAT
>JAAZXZ010000091.1 GCA_014239895.1 Flavobacteriaceae bacterium | reverse complement strand
TGAGCTGGTAGGAAATGCTGATATAGCTTGGGCAGATGAATTAATTGCTATTACCAATGGACATAAAGATTCTATGGAACAGTTTAAAAAGATTGCACTACAAGCCGAAAAAGTAGATTCTCAAAAAAATCGATCTTTGTCTTAATCTTCTGAATTAGATAGATGTTCCATAAAAAAGCTAGCCATCTTATTGTATAGATGTACTCTATTCATCCATCCATTTGCTTGATTGTCTAAAGAAAGAAAGTTGTTATTTGACATACCATGATTCCCATTTGGATACATAAACATTTCCATATGTTTACCCTTTTCTGCATATGCTTTAGCTAATCTTAAACTATGCTGATGATGCACATTATCATCTGCACTACCATGAATTTGCAGCAAATATCCCTTGGCTTTATCAACATGTGTTAACACTGATGCATTCTTATAGCCCTCAGGATTCTCCTCTACTAAACCCATATACCTTTCTGTCCATATAGTATCATACAACAATGGATCAACATTTGGCGCAATAGAGATACCTGCCTTAAAATAATCACTAGCTAAGGTCATACACATATTTGTCAGATAACCTCCTCCGCTCCAACCCCATACTCCAATATTATCTTCATCTACATAAGTCAAAGTTTTTAAATGTTCAGCTGCTGCAATATGATCAATAACAAGATATTTACCGTAATCTCCGTAAGCAAAATCCTTAAATGCTTTTCCTCTCCCACCAGTCCCTCTATTATCAAATGAGAAAATAATAAATCCTCTCTGTGCAAAATATTGATGAAGAGTATGGTTTCCTGCTCCCCATCTATTAATTACCATTTGAGATCCAGGACCTCCATAGTTATATAGAATAACAGGATATTGTTTCATTGGATTGAAATCATGTGGCAATGTAATCATAGCATTTAATCTGGTTCCATCATCAGAAAATATATTCATAAGCTTTGGATACGTAAATCCAAAATCATCAAACTTCTTTCTATCAGTTTCCGCTAAAACTTTTTTGATATTTCCCGCACTACTTCTTACAGCTACTTTTGGTGGAGTAGTTATATTAGAAAATGAGTCAATAAAATAGTCTGTAGTTGGAGAGAAATTACCTGAATGCGTACCTTCTTCTCTAGTTATTCTTTTTAATTTTGAACCATTAAATCTTACAGAATATATATGATTTTCTAACTCAGATTCCTTCTTTGCTGAAAAATAAATGATTTCATTTTTATCATCAATAGCACTAATTCCATTAACCTCCCAATTACCCCTGGTCACCTGATTAATAAATCGACCATCTGATTGACTACGATATATATGGTTAAATCCATCTCTCTCAGATGTCCATACTATTGTACCATCCTGCATAATTGCAAAACTAAAACCTCCCCTAGAAGACCAGCTACCTAAATTTTCAGGAATAAGAAATGCATCATTATCAATCCACGTATCACTAGTATCATTCAATATCAAATTGTTTTGATTCAACTCTAAATCATGTCTATAGAGCTTCCAATCATTTTGCTTGCGATTGAGAGTTCCAATAAAAAGATTACTTGTACCTTGCTGCCAAACCATATCTGGGACGTAGTAAGTATCTTGAGGTAAATCCCGAATAGAAGAAGTTTGATGGACTATATCGATCAATCCAATTGAAATTTCAGGATTATCTTCTCCTGCCTTAGGATAATAAATATATTTTATTGTGGGGTATTTAGTCTCATAATCAATTAATGGATATTTTCTTACCATCGACTGATCTTCTCGAAAAAATGAAATATATTGACTATTAGGACTCCATCTATAAGCATCATAGTTTCCAAATTCTTCTTCATAAACCCAACCAAAATGACCGTTCAATATAGTGTCACTACCATCAAAGGTTAATTGTGATTCTTGGCTAGTCTCTAAAGTGTAAAGATACAAATTATTGTCTTCACGCACATAAGCAACATGTTTGCTATCAGGCGAAAATTTAACATTTCTAAGCCTATCTGAATTGTTAGATACAGGTTTAAGACTTTCACTTTGAATATCATACACATAATAAGTTCCGTATGATGAATGCCTCCACAATCTGATAGTATTTGTTTTTAATAATAACTTTGTTTGATCTGAGCTAAAAGTATAGCTGAATTGATTAATTTTTTCAGCCTCAATTGAGAAAGTTTTAGTGGTATCATCAGAAGCTATATTGTATTTAAAGAAATTCATTGCAGACGAATCTTTTTTTGAGAAATAGTAAGCATCTTCTCCATTAACCCAATTATAACTTCCTATTCCAGATGTACGAAATGTGCCATCGAGAACATTATTTAATTCAATTGTCTTATTTTGAGAAATTCCTGGTGTCAACAACAATATGAGTAATAAAAAACGCATGAAACAATAATACCGAGTTTTTTAAACAAAATC
>JAAZXZ010000044.1 GCA_014239895.1 Flavobacteriaceae bacterium | reverse complement strand
TGAGCTGGTAGGAAATGCTGATATAGCTTGGGCAGATGAATTAATTGCTATTACCAATGGACATAAAGATTCTATGGAACAGTTTAAAAAGATTGCACTACAAGCCGAAAAAGTAGATTCTCAAAAAAATCGATCTTTGTCCTAGTTTAATCTTGATTATTACTAGATAAATGCTCAATTAGAAAGCTAGATATCTTGTTATATACGTGGTTATAATTTGCCCGACCATCAACTTTAGTCTCTTTAGATGTTAGAAAATTATTATTCCCTAGACCATGATGAGCATTAGGATATATAAACATTTCCATGTGCTTACCTTTTTCTGCATATGCTTTAGCTAATTGAAGAGAATGTTGATGATGTACATTGTCATCTGCATTTCCATGAATCTGAAGTAAAAAACCTTTTGCCTTATCAACATGAGTTAAAACAGAGGTATTTTTATAACCTTCAGAATTCTCATCAACAAGACCCATATATCTTTCTGTCCAAATTGTATCATATAATAAAGGATCTACATTTGGAGCAACAGAGACACCTGCTTTAAAATAGTCGCTACCTAACGTCATACACATATTTGTTAAGTAACCACCACCGCTCCATCCCCATACTCCAATATTATCTCCATTAACATAAGTCAAACTTTGTAAATATTTAGCTGCAGCAATATGATCGATAACAAGATATTTCCCATAATCTCCATAAGCAAAATCTTTAAAAGCTTTTCCTCGACCTCCAGTCCCTCTATTATCAAATGAAAAAATAATGAATCCTCTTTGTGCAAAATATTGATGGAAAGAATGGTTTCCAGCTCCCCATCTATTTTTTACCATTTGAGACCCGGGACCTCCATAATTATAAAGAATAACTGGATATTGACTCATGGAATCAAAATTATGTGGCAATGTGATTATACCATTTAACCTTGTACCATCATCAGTGAATAAATTAACATGTCTAGGATATGTAAACCCATATTCATCAAACTTGCTCTTATCTGTAGCTGCTAATGTGCGCTTAATTGCACCGGAATTCGATCTTAAGACAGTTTTAGGGGTTCTCGTAAAGCTAGAATGAGTATTGATAAAATAATTTTTTGTTGGAGAAAAAGACGCAGAATGACTTCCTTTTTCTTTTGTAAGTCTCTTTAATCTTGAGCCATTAAACTTGACAGAATAAACATGATCCTCCATTTCAGACTCTTTTTTTGCATTGAAATAGATAATTTCATTTTCTTCATCAATAGCATTGATTCCGTTGACTTCCCACTTGCCTCTTGTAATTTGATTGATAAATTTTCCATCTGTATGACTTCTATAAATATGCTTAAATCCGTCACGTTCAGACATCCAAATAATCTCTCCGTTATTTAATATATCAATAGTAAAAACACCTGACATTCCAAAAAAGTCAAATGCATCAATCCAAGTATCATTTTTATCATTTAATACTAAAGTATTTTGATTCGTGTCAATATCATGCCTATATAATTTCCAGTCATTTTGTTTTCTATTCAACGTGGTAACAAAGAAATTATTACTATTCCTTTGCCATAATATATTTGGAATATAGTAGGAATCTTTTGGCAAAGTACGGATATCAGCTTGTTCATTGACAATATCTATTAAACCAATTGAAACTTCAGGATTATCTTCTCCCGCCTTAGGATAATATATGTATTTTACTGTAGGATACTTGGTTCCATAGTCAATAAGTGGGTACTTTCTCACCATAGATTGATCTTCTCTACAGAAAGCTATATACTGACTATTTGGGCTCCATCTATATGCATCATAACTACCAAACTCTTCTTCATAAACCCATCCAAAATGGCCATTTAGAATCGTTTCACTACCATCAAAGGTTAATTGTGTTTCTTCAAGATTATTTAATGAGTATATATAGAGATTATTATCATTTCTTACATAAGATACATGCTCACTATTAGGAGAAAATTTTACATTACGTAAACTATCAGGGTCATCAGATACTGGTTGAATGCTATCAGTATTGATATCATATACATGATAAGTTCCATAAGAGGAATGTCTCCATATTTTAATGCTATTGGTTTTTAATAATAGTTTTGTTTGATTATCGCTAAATGTGGAACTGAATCGATCTATTATATCAGTGTTAATTGAAAAAGCTTTTGTAGTATCATCTGAAGCTAGATTATATATATAAAAATGTTTCCCATCTGAATCAGATTCAGAAAAATAGTAAGCATCTTCTCCATTAACCCAATTATAACCTCCTATTCCAGATGTACGAAATGTGCCATCGAGAACATTATTTAATTCAATTGTCTTATTTTGAGAAATTCCTGGTGTCAACAACAATATGAGTAATAAAAAACGCATGAAACAATAATACCGAGTTTTTTAAACAAAATC
>JAAZXZ010000158.1 GCA_014239895.1 Flavobacteriaceae bacterium | reverse complement strand
TTTGCCATTGGAAATATACTATTAATTACAGTCAAGGAAAGAACAAAAGAAATAGGAATTAGAAGAGCAATTGGAGCAACTCCATTTGAGATAAAAAGACAAATTGTATTAGAAGCAGTTATTTTAACTGTTGTTGCAGGAATTTTTGGAATAATTTCAGGAGGCGGAATACTAATGGCAATAGACTCTGCCTTTGGACAAGGTGCAGATTCAGTATTAGTAAATGCATCTGTTTCTATATCCATTGTTTTTGTTGCATTGACTATCCTTGTCATTTTTGGATCATTAATTGGATTAATTCCAGCAACAAGAGCAACAATTATTAAACCAATAGACGCATTAAGAGAAGAATAAATAAAAAAAATAATATGAAAAAAACATTAAAAATCGTAGTAATTATAGGGGTACTTTTATCCTTGCTATTTGTGCTAAAATATTTTAGAGATGCTAATGCTAGTGAAATTATAGACTATGAAACTGAGAGACCATTTTATACCTCTATTGTAAAAGAAGTAGTAGCTACAGGGAAGCTAAATCCTGAAGATGAAATTGAATTAAAACCTCAAGTAAGCGGAATTATAGATAAAATATTAGTTGAAGAAGGTGATATAGTTAAAAGAGGAGATTTAATAGCAAGTATTCGAGTGGTTCCTAATGAGCAAGCAGTTATTAGTGCTAATAGTAGAATTAATTCATCAAGATTGTCCTATAATAATTCAAAAACTTTATTTGAAAGAAGTAAAAAGTTATTTGAAAAGGGAGTTATTTCCAAACAGGATTTTGAAAACAGTGAACTTTCAATGGAGCAATCAAAAGAAGTGTTAACTCAGGCTCAAAATGACTATAAGATTATAAAGAAAGGAACCCTTACAGGAGGCAGTACTGCTAATACGAATATTCTAGCTCAAATAGCGGGGACAATTCTTGAAATTCCAGTAAGAGAGGGAGATCAGGTAATTGAGAGTAATAATTTTAATGCCGGAACAACAATTGCTACAGTTGCAGACATGACTATTATGATATTTGAGGGGCAGGTAGATGAAACAGAGGTTTCTAAAATTGAGGAGGGCTCTGAAATTAAGGTTGTATTAGGCGCTTTAGAAGAAGAAGAATTTAATGCAAAATTAACTTTTGTGGCTCCCAAAGGAATAGAACAGGCAGGAGCTGTACAATTTGTAATAAAAGCTAATGTAAATATTCCAGAGAATGTTAATGTAAGAGCGGGGTATAGTGCTAATGCAATTATGGAAACAGGAAACAAGGAAAATATTTTATGTGTTAAGGAATCTTTATTGCAATTCAATAGAATAACTGATAAGCCATTTGTTGAAATTAAACAAAAAGATGGCACATATAAGACAAAGAATGTTGAAATCGGAATTTCAGATGGTATAAATGTAGAAATCTTAGAAGGTGTTACTGAAAATGATGAAATAAAGGTGTGGAATATAGTAGCTGATGAAGTGGAAGTAGATGATGATGAAAGAAGTCAGGATGAGACTGCTGATGACATGACAGATTAATTTAATTTTTAAAATTGGTATTTATGAAAAGTAAAATTTTAGTGATAATTATTCTAATAATTGGACAATCAATTTTTAGTAATGAAAAAGTTTGGACACTTGAAGAGTGTGTTAATTATGCTTTAGAAAATAATATTTCAATCCTTCAAGCAAGAAACGGTATTTTATCAAATGAACAGGATGTAATTAGTGCAAAGGGTAATTT
>JAAZXZ010000090.1 GCA_014239895.1 Flavobacteriaceae bacterium | reverse complement strand
TCAAGAAGGGCTTTGTACTTAAATCTTTTCTCATCTCTTGTAATAAAATCTAAGAAGATATTAAGATCAAGTGTGTCATTAGTAATAGTTTCTTTTATTATATAATCACGGGTACCATACTTATATTTATCATGAGACAATGAGGAGGGAATCGCATCGCTTTCATAGGCCTTTCTTTTCATTTGATCTATATACCAGTCAGTGCTGAGCAGACTTGTGTTTACCACCCTAACGTCAGTTCTAATTCCTTCTATTTCTTGAGCATACCAGAGGGGAAAAGTATCATTGTCTCCAATGGTAAATAGTATAGCATTTGGAGCACAGGATTCCAAGTAATTTATAGCCATAGCATGAGCAGTATATCTGTCAGATCTATCATGATCATCCCAGTTATTTGCAGCTAGAATTCCAGGCACTAGAGCTAAACAAAGGAGAGATATGGGTATTGATAACAATTTAAATTTGATTTTAGATTGTAAATATTCCCATATTGCGTAGCAACCAAAACCTATCCACATAGCAAAAACATAAAATGATCCAACAACAATATAATCTCTTTCTCTTGGTTCAAAGATTCTAACATTAGTATATACCTGTACTGCAATTCCAGTAAAGAGAAAGAAAACCAACATGACCCAAAACAGTTCTTTATTTCTATAATACAGGAAAATTAATCCAATTAGGCCTAATAAAAACGGCAGAAAGTAATAGGTGTTACGAGCTTTATTTTTTAATACATCACTTGGCAAATTTTGTTGACTGATCCCCAAATGCATTTCATCAATAAAATTAATCCCGCTAATCCAGTTCCCATGCATATTAAATCTTCCTTGTATATCGTCTTGCCTCCCGGTAAAATTCCACATAAAATATCTCCAGTACATATATCCAATTTGGAAATCAAACGAATAATAGATATTACTTAAGATTGAAGGCTTTTCAATATCTAGAAACTGTCCATATTGTTTTAGAAACTTGTGAAAGGTTTCATAATCTACTTGGTCAGCCTGAATCTTTACTTTAAAATCATTGATTATTTCAGTTATGGAGTTTTCAGAGATATATTTTGGTTTTACTTTAAAATTTAAAAAACCTGAATATGACAAATAATTTTCTGCATGTTCAGGACTCCACATTCTTGGCAGAAAAGAAGCATGCTTTGAGTTATAATTTTGTGTGGCATTTTTATAATCATTAACTATAATATATTTGCCATTTTTTTCATCCTTTTCGTATTTAGGTTTATCGTCAGTATATGGGGTTTCTTCATCAAGACCTGAATATTGATCAGTAAATAGAGGACCATAAAATAGATAGGTCTTAGGATATTGTTCTAGGTTATAATAAGCAAGAAGTTCTCTTACAGTCGAAGGATTATTTTCATTTACAACAACTTTTGAATTCGCTCTAATAGGTAGCATTATCCAGGATGAAAACCCTAAGAAAATAAAAAGAATACATAAAACTATAGTATTCCCGGCAACAAGATTTCTTTTTGATGTATAAGAAATAGCAAAATAAAAAGCACAGGCAATTATAAGAAATGAAGCTATTGTTCCAGAATTAAATGGGAGCCCAATATCATTAACAAAAAATAATTCCATAAAACTAAAGAACTTAAGAGTTGGAGGAAGCATTAATTTAAATATCCCCATAAGAATTGCAACTCCTACTACATTAGCAAATAAGAAATTTTTAATATTTATAGTTTTGTAATTTTTAAAAAAATAAATTAGTGTAATGGCAGGAATAGTTAATAGCCCCATAAAATGCACTCCAAAGGATAACCCAATGACAAAACTAATTAGAACCAGCCATTTATCACCTCTTGGTTTATGCATATCTTGCTCCCACCTAAGAGCTAGGTAGAATAAAATAGCCATAATTAGTGTTCCCATTGCATAGGTCTCTGCTTCAACGGCATTAAACCAAAAAGTATCTGTAAAAGTGAAGGCCAGGCTCCCTGTTAAAGCTCCACCAAGAATAGCGATTGATTTATCCTTAGATTCAGATATTTTACTTGATATTTTTGACAATAACATAGTGATAGACCAAAACATAAATGCTATGGTCAATGCACTTGCAAATCCACTCATCAAGTTTATTGTAAAGCCTACTTGTTCACTATTTAATGCAAAAATCGAAAAAATAGCTCCTAGCATCTGAAAAAGAGGAGCTCCTGGAGGATGTCCAACTTGAAGTTTTGCCGAAGTTGTGATATATTCCCCTGTATCCCAAAAGCTAACAGTTGGCTCAGTAGTTAAATAATATACTATGAATGCAATTAAAAAACACAACCATCCAAGGATTAGGGTCCATTTTTTAAAATTTTTTTCATCCATTTTTTTAGGATTTGAGCCAAATTTATGAATAAATTCGCCTAATACTATTTAAAAAATTAACTTAATTCTTTAAATAATATTGTTCAAATAAAAGATTGTTATAAATTTGCTTCCTCATTATTGGCCTATGGTGTAACTGGTAACACGTCTGGTTTTGGTCCAGAAGAGTCTAGGTTCGAGCCCTAGTAGGCCAACT
>JAAZXZ010000157.1 GCA_014239895.1 Flavobacteriaceae bacterium | reverse complement strand
GCTCTTCCAGGATTTATGGGTTATAACATAATGAAGAGAGTTATAGAAGCAAAAAAAAATATTGTAGATATTTCTTTTTATCCTGAAGATCCTTTTGGCCTAGATAAAATAGCTAAAAAAAACAATGTTGTGGCAGTAATGGATTGTGGGGTAGCACCAGGAATGGGAAATATTATTTTTGGACATCACAACAAATCAATGAAAATTACTGAATATGAGTGTTTGGTTGGTGGATTGCCCAAAAAAAGAGAATGGCCTTTTGAATATCAAGCAGTGTTTTCTCCTATAGATGTAATAGAGGAATACATTCGTCCAGCAAGATATGTACAAAACACTCAGATTATAACAAGAGAAGCATTATCAGACGCTGAACTTGTTGATTTTGAAAATATAGGAACACTAGAGAGCTGGAATTCTGATGGATTGCGGACATTGATTAAAACAATGAATCATGTTCCAAACATGATTGAAAAAACATTAAGATATCCTGGATGTGTAGAGTATTTAAGAGTACTAAGAGCATGCGGATATTTTTCTTATGAACCCATAGAGATAAACGGAAATAAAATTAGACCGATTGATTTAACCTCAAAGCTTTTATTTCCAATGTGGGAAATGAAAGAAGGAGACAAGGACTATACGGTAATGAGAATTAAAATTATGGGAGATGAAGCAGAAAAAAAAGTTTGTTATACCTATAACTTGTTGGATAAATATCAGGATAAAACAATTTCAATGGCAAGAACAACAGGATATACCTGCACTGCTGTTTCAGACTTAGTTTTAGAAGGAAAATATGATAGAAAAGGCGTGTCTCCACCAGAGTTTTTAGGCGAGCATTTTAATGAGATTAACAAATATTTAAAAGACAGAAAAGTAATTTATAATACACAAAAACAGTTTTTATAAAAACTATTCATCTAAAAGAGCACTGATGTCTTCAACAACTTGTAGAGCTTCAAGCATTAACGTCCCATTATAGATCCCACGAATTCTTTTATCTCTATCTACTAAGATAAAATATTCTGTATGTAGAAAGTCAGTACTGTCCTTAGAAAACCCCATAGTTTCTTCTGCAAAATAAGACTCTCTAGCAAGCGAATAAATTTCATTTTTATTGCCTGTTAAAAAATGCCAATTATTTGTTTTGATGTCGTTAAACTCAACATAATCTGCAAGCTTATCAGGAGTATCAATCCAGGGGGTTACACTATATGATAAAATCACAACCCTAGGATCATTAGAAAAAGCCTTTTCTATAAGCTTCATATTTCCAGTCATATCTGGACAGATGCTTGTGCAGGAAGTAAACATAAAATTAGCAATGTGAATTTTACCTTCTATTTCCTTGTTGGTAATTGTTTTTTCATTTTGATTGATAAATGAGAAATCCGATATTTTGTGAGAAATTATTTCTTCAACTTCCCCGTTTGATAGAAAATATGGAGTAAAATCAGGAGAATTATAAAAGGGAATAGACGTATTATTGGTGCTACATCCAGTTATAAAAATAAGAGGGAAAATATTAATTAGCAAAAATACTATCCGAGACATTTACACAGTTTTTTATCCCCAGCAAACCATACCGACGATTATTTTTAATTATATAATTTGATTTTATTCTTCCATCAGCCCACCATATTTTTTGAGAACCTTTTTCGTATCCATTTTCATAATTTGATTCTCTCAAAAGACTACCATCTTTTTTCCATTCATATCTTTTCCCATGATATTCGCCATTTTTAAAATTATATTCGAAAGCTTTTTCTCCACTCATATAATAACTCAAATATTGTCCTATTTTTTTACCATTTTTGAACATCCTAATCTCCATTAGGCTTCCATTAGTATAGAATTTTTTCCAAACCCCATCTTTAAGGCCTTTATTATAGAATGATATTGACAGAGTGTCTTTTTGATTAGGCTGCAGTTTAAGGACATATCCTGTATAGACCTCTTTATTAAGCTGAACATAGCGTTTGGTAAGATCTAGCCCGCTTTCATTATCAGGAATCCATTGGTATTCTGGGTTGCTACAAGAGATAACCAGAAAAAATATCAAAAGCAATTTAATCACTAACCGTTCCAGGATTTCCATAATAACCGCTTCCATTAATATAAGGATCGTCTGCTGTTACATGATAGTGATACATTCCATCTGGAAAATCAGCAGTTGTTGTGAAATGACCATGATATGCATCTAGATCTGAGCTGTCAATAGTTTGACCATTTTCTTCCGGGCCATAAACGGGAAATCCATCAAGCAAAAACCCAATTAATGCTGCTTTTCCCTCATTTGAGGTAAGCCAAAATGGCTCCATATGATAGTGATATCTGCCACTAGCATTATTTTCTTGTCCTGGCCCTAATGGAGCAGGATGTCCATTATACTGATCAAAAGAATTAATTTCTTGTGCTAAAGGAGATCCTCCACCAGCATATTGATTATAAAAAGGCACGCCATTTAATGAAACCCCTATTGGCCCCATTGATGTAGGGTTGTTTGCGGTGGACTGTTCTGGAAAAGCAGGAATCTTAAAAGCAATTGACAATTCAGAGATTCTATTAGGGTTTAAATTAAAATTTGTAACAAACGGATTAGACCCATCATAAGCAATGTACATAGCGTCTTCCCATGGAGTATTAATAAAATATGGACTTTGATGGTCTGGAACACCATTGGTGTTTATAAAAATCCAATCTCCTTCAATATATATATCAGAAGTAGTTCCATAAACTCTTTCATAAATAGACATCGGTATTAATGATGAGGCTTCTTCATTATTGTTATCTGAATTATCTGATGAATCGTTATTATCGTTTGAATCATCATTGCTGCATGAAAAAGCAAATAATAAAGCTAGAAAACATACAAGTTTGAATTTCATTTTTTAAAATTATTGCTTGATAAATTTTTCAGAACTTATATGGTTTTCTTTTGTAATAATTCTCAATATATATTCCCCAGAGCTTAATCTAGAAACATCTATAGAATTAATGTTGTTAGCCAATTTATAATTAAGCACTCTTCTTCCGGCTATATCAAATATGCTAATAATGGACTGATCTAAGTCCAATGAAGAGCTTATTGTTAGACTGTTTTTTACAGGATTTGGATATAGAACAAATTCTCCTATAAATGAATCCTCTAGAGACAATGTTTCTCCTTCGGTAATATTAATTGTTGTATTAATACTAGGATTATTTATAACATCAACAATGCCTGAAGGCCAATATACTGTTATAGAGTTAACTGATGAGTCTGAAGCAAGGCCAAAATGAGTATTAAGCGAGCTCATATATCTAAAACCAGAGCCACTAACGACATCTCTAATTTGTGTTCCAACACCAGGAGAATTAATTTCAACCCTAGCTCCAATTCCATTTGTATTGCTAGTTGTCCCAGTAGTTGTAATTTTTAGCCAATTGTTATTGTTCCCATCATTTAGATATAAATTTGTTCCGTTAAACAGATCAACAAAACCATCATTATTTGCATCTCCAATAGCACCAGGGCCTGGAGTTCCAGCACTATATAGAGAAAAAGTAAAATCTCCATTGTTTAACAAAATTTCTCCGTTAGTAAAAACATCAATATACCCATCGTTGTCAACGTCTGCAGAATTGTTTTCTATTCCATATGGAGCGTCTTCCACTCCAGAATTAGTTGTGACATCTGTAAATGTGCCATCTCCATTGTTTTTCATTAATTTATGAGCTCCATCACCACTTGCGCTAGCGCCGACATAAACATCTAGATAGCCATCATTATCAAAATCCCCCCAGGCTGAAGACCAGGTTTGAACAGGATCGCCTAAATTGGAACTATTATCGTGTCCGCCATCAGGATAATATGAATTATACCATCCGGTCACATCTGCTACATTTGAAAAGGTGCCGTCTCCATTGTTTCTCCATAATTCATTATTTTTCCACTGCACATTACCCCCTCTACATTTAGCAATAAACATGTCTATATCTCTGTCATTGTCATAGTCAATCCATACAGAACCGTAATTACCTCCTTCTTGAGCAGAGGAGTCCCATGAAGCTAACTCATATGCTACTCCACCTACCCCAGAAGTGATTCCATTTTCATCTGGTCCTTGAAAAAACTCTAACACACCATTACCATCATTAATATAATAAACCGTAGCCTCTACATCATGACATACAAAGGCATCTAGATGTCCATCATTATTAATGTCAACAAAATTTGATCGTTGAGAAAAAACGTATTCTGAACCAGAGATTTCTGTATATGAAGTTCCGTCTGAATTAGCTTGCATAAAAGTAACACCACTTCCTCCGCCATAAAGGAGGTCGTTATACCCATTTCCATCAAAATCACCCGCTGCTAAACTCCAACTAGGAGTATTATCCGCATATGAAGTTTCAATACTTACAGGATTGAAGCCACCGCCTTCACCTAGCTGATAGTGAATATTTATGCTTGTTTGTTGAATTGAAACTAAGTCATCTAATTTGTCATTGTTCATATCTAAAAGTCCTCTTTCAGATCCAACAGTGGAAACAGAAGACACAGTAAAACCAAATGGAGGCGGAGGTGGAGGGTCTTCCTCTATAAGCTGAAACTCAAAACTTTCATTTTCCCACCTATCATCCCACGCAATATAATAACTCTCTCCAGCATATACATAGAAGGACGTAACAGATAAATATCCTGCGCCACTGTCATCATCTCCAGCGACACAGCTAAGATCATCACAAGACCCTTGATATACATGAAATCTTGTGTCAAGATTGTCATTAACTTCAAGGTCTGATGTTATGGTTGTCAAATAATCGTCATTTGGGGCATATATATACCATTCGAGATCTCCGTTGGATGCATCATATTCGCTGCAGTTTAATTCGTAATTCTCGCCATTTATATAATCAACATAATGTGTCCCTGGCCCTATTGCGATAGGATTAGCACAAGAATCACCATTTTCAACTCCCTGAGAGTATACAGGAAGAAAAGTAAAAAATAGAGCAAAAACAAAAATTAATTTTTTCATAAAAAAAGGGTTTAATTACAATCGATATCTAATGAGTTTATCCATTCTTCAATCAAGTCTACAGCCTCTTGATTAACAAGAGTTCTGCCTAGTAAAGGCATTCTATATTCTTCCTCAACAGACGACATTCTAAAATGTAGAACTGATCTGATGAAATTGCCGGGAGCAACGATTAAATCTGTCCCATTTCCTAAGTCTGTATCAGGAGCAAGACAGACGCCTAAATTAGTTAAATCTTCAGTTGAATCAAAATCAAGTCTTATAGGGCGATATTCACAATGGGTGTTATCAGAGTGGCAATGAGCACAATTTATATCCAAATAGGATCTAACTCTTAATTCTAATGAATTTGAAGGATCTGTCCAATCAATCATTGTCTCTATATTGTCAGGAGCATTGTCAAGGTATCCATAATCTATCCATTTTTCAATCTGATTCATGGAGTAATCCTGATAGCTTATTATTTTATTTAAATTCATTGGTTTGACACCAATAGGTGTGTGAATGTCAGAAATTTTGTGACATGTAGCACATTCAGAACTACTAGGGATTCTATAATTAACCGTGCTGGTTATATTATTTTCAATCCATTCTATTTCAACGGTACTCCCATCCAAATTATAAACAGCTTCAGTTTGCTCATCATTCCAAATATAATTTGCAAAAACCCATCCTTCATTTTTTTTGATCATTAGCCTTGTTTCAATATTTTTTCTTTCATTTGAAGGAACAACCCCGTTATATGAAAAGTTTTTGATTAAAATTGTTCCCGTAGGGAAATTTAATGTTTCAGAATCACCCAAGTAATAGGCGCTTTCCTCTTGCGGC
>JAAZXZ010000156.1 GCA_014239895.1 Flavobacteriaceae bacterium | reverse complement strand
TTTAACTGACAATGGTGTTTTTCCAAGTGCCTGTACTGCATCAGAATGAAATGGAATATTTTTCTTTTCTGCAATATTAATTAATTCATTTATTGGATTTATTGTTCCCACTTCATTATTAACCATCATGATGCTTATTAATCCAGTATCATCTTTAATAACCTCTTCAAGTGCATTGGGATTTACTTCTCCAAATTTATTTACTGGTAATTTTGTATAGGTAATACCAAAAGGTTCAATTGAGTCTAATACTTTTAATATAGCAGGATGTTCAATAGAAGAAGTTACAACATGCTTATTTTTTTCATATATCAAAGACCATAAAACAGAATTATTTGCTTCTGTACCACTTCCAGTAAAAATAATTTCATTAGGAGAAGCTTGAATAGATTCAGCAATAATTCTTCTAGCATTTTCAATAATAGATTTAGACTTTCTTCCTGAAGCATGAATACTTGAAGGGTTCCCAAAATGATTCTGAGATATTGAATTCATCTTATCCAGAACAATAGGATGGATAGGAGTAGTTGCGCTGTGGTCAAAGTATAACATAAATCAGTTCGATTAAGATATATAAATTAAAGGGAAAATTAATGACCTTAAAGGTCATTTCTAATAGTTGCAAATTTTACAGTATTTTGAAGGTTTGTATAAAAAGGAGGTTTTAATTCTTCAAGGAGATCGATTGTTTCTGATTTATTATAATCATAGCGAACTACTTCCCACTTAATATCATCTTCTATAGTTAAAAAAGCAACTGCACCTCTAGGATCTTCATCAAAAGGTAGCCCTGTTGCCCCTTGGCAATATATAGTGAGATTCTCTTTAGATTCGTTTCGTGGAGTATGAACATGCCCATGTATAAAAATATATTTTTTAATACCTGGATTACCTTTTGCAACATGATTTCTCCAAGAGAGAGCTTCATTCATAGTTGGTGGAATATCATCTCTTTGATACCATGCATGAGTGAACTCAATTAAAGTATCTCCAATAATTTCCCGGTGTGCAATCTTCATAGCTGAACAAAAGTCTACTCCTTCTTCACCAAGTTGATTGGCTGTCCATTCTTCATTAGCAACAATGGCTTGGCAAATTGGATCGTCAGGAGACATTCCTTCTAAATTTGGCCTTTCCTGTTCCCATAACCTTTCTAATAGATATCGATCATGATTTCCACGAATAAAAATACATTCTGGAATAGATTTGAGTAATTTAATTGTTGATTTTGGTGCGGGCCCCAAAGCGAAACAATCACCTAAACAAATAACTTGATCAATATTTGAGCGTTCATTAATAATTGCCAGGCCTTCTTTTAGAGAAGCTGCATTCGAATGAATATCGGTGATTATTGCAAAGGTTTTTGAGTCCATAGAGTATGAATATACATGGCCTTTTATTTAGAGGTCAAGTTTTTAAGAAAATCATAATTTTATTCCAAAAATAACTTTTGGAAAAATAAAAAGATAAGTAACATACTAATGCTTTATTTATAAAATTTTAGCAAAATATAGAGAAAAATAAATGAATGAACCTATTATATATGCTATAGGGAATCCATTAATAGACATAATTATTAATGCTGAGGATCAAGATCTAGATAATTTAGGAATTGATAAAGGTGTGATGCATTTAGTGGATGAAAAACGCCAAAAAGAGATTTTTTTATATTT
>JAAZXZ010000155.1 GCA_014239895.1 Flavobacteriaceae bacterium | reverse complement strand
TACCCACGTAGGTGAGATTGAAGATAAGCAGTTCGGCGGTGCAGTTTCCCCTATATATACTTCTACATCTTACGCTTATATTGATGCTGAGATCAGTAGATATCCTAGATATTCTAACACTCCGAATCAAGAGTATTTGTGTAAGAAAATTGCAGCATTAGAGGAAACAGAAACAGCCATGATTTTAGGCTCTGGAATGGCAGCAATTAGCACAACTCTTCTGTCTCTTTTAAGTTCAGGAGATCACATTTTATTTCAGAATGACATATATGGTGGAACTAGAAATCTAGCTGAAGCTCAATTTGATCGTTATGGCATTGAATATTCTTTTACTGAAGGCCTAGAAGTTTCTGATTTCGAAAAAGAAATAAGAGATAATACTAAAGTTATATATATTGAATCTCCTTCAAATCCTGTCTTAAAGATAGTAGATATTAAAGCTGTTGCTCAGTTGGCAAAGTCAAGAAATATACTATCAGCTATTGATAATACTTTTGCAACTCCAGTTATTCAAAAACCTTCAACTATGGGAATTGATATAATCCTTCATAGTGCTACTAAATATTTTGGAGGCCATAGTGATATTTGTGCCGGTGCAGTGGCAACTTCAGAGGATCTAAAAGAAACGATATGGAGTTTGTCAAAAAATTTAGGAGGAAGTTTAAGTGATTATACGGTTTGGTTATTAGAGCGCAGCATGAAAACTTTAGTAGTAAGGGTTAAAGCTCAACAGGAAAATGCTATGAAATTGTCTAAGTATCTGTACGATCATAATTTAACAAAAACAGTATATTATCCTGGACTTACTACTCATAAAAATCATGATCTAGCTAAAAGACAAATGGATGGATTTGGAGCTATGATGTCTTTTGAATTTGATGATAGTATAGAGGTAAATACCTTCTTAAAATCTCTTGAATTAATAAAACCATCTATGAGTTTAGCTGGAGTTGAAAGCACAATGCTTGTACCAGCAGAAACCTCTCACTATTTGTTAAAGGAAGAAGATCGTTTAAAACAAGGAATCACAAATAATCTAATTAGATTTTCTGTTGGAATTGAAGATACGGAAGATATTATCCAAGATATTGAACAAGCTATAGTAAAAGCAACTAATAAGTAATTAATAAAGATTATGATAAAATTAGATATACTAGCTATTGGTGCACATCCTGACGATGTTGAATTGGGTTGTTCAGGAACTATTGCTAAAGAAATAAGCAATGGTAAAAAAGTTGGTATAGTTGATTTAACTAGGGGTGAACTAGGCACCAGGGGAGATGCCAATACTAGAGATGCTGAATCTAATAATGCAGCTAAGCTTTTAGGAGTGGAGTTCAGAGAAAATTTAGATTTTTCAGATTGTTTTTTCACAAATGATAAGGAACATCAAATGAAATTAGTTGAAATAATTAGAAAGTATAAACCTAACATTGTTATTTGTAATGCAATTCAAGATAGACATATTGATCATTCAAAAGCAGCTAGACTTGTTGGAGATGCATGTTTTCTTAGTGGTCTAAAAAAAATATCAACTACTAGTGATTCTGTTTCTCAAGATCCGTGGAGACCTGTTAATTTGTATCATTATATTCAATGGAATAATAATAAACCTGATTTTGTAGTTGACATATCTGATTTTATAAAAAATAAATTAGATGCTGTTATGTGTTATAAATCTCAGTTTTATGATCCAAATGACGGCTCAGAGGACACGCCAATTTCTACAAAAAACTTCTTAGATAGTATTGAATATCGTGCTAGAGATTTAGGAAGACTTACAGGTGTTGAATATGCTGAAGGTTTTAATACCTTGCGAATACCAATTATTGATAATATTTCAGATTTAAAATAAAATTTTAAAACTTTTTGTAGAGATTTACAAATAATTTACATTTGCATTCCTTTATGGTGGTTGTAGTTCAGTTGGTTAGAACGCCTGATTGTGGTTCAGGAGGTCGCCGGTTCGAGTCCGGTCTTCCACCCAGATAAAACCCTTGATATTTTGAGGGTTTTTTATATCATACTTTAGAATGAACGTTTGTACTAAACTATAAATTATTTATCTAAAATCGGGCAAGTTTCAATATGTGCTCCTTTAATATATCCTGTGCTGGTTAAGAATTCCTTTGTTATTTCATTTCCAGTAAACTTAAAATTCTCTTTAAATAATG
>JAAZXZ010000152.1 GCA_014239895.1 Flavobacteriaceae bacterium | reverse complement strand
GTGCGTACGAGAAGACTCGAACTTCCACAACTTATTAAGTTATTAGGCCCTCAACCTAACGCGTCTACCAATTCCGCCACGTACGCATTGTAATAATTGAATCTACCTTGTAGAACTTTCCAATAGTCAGAAGACTACTACACGTAAATTAATTAAAAAATAGCCTTTTAAATATATTAACTAAAAGACTATTTTTCTCTAAACTGTAACCTGACTGGGGCTCGAACCCAGGACCCTCTCCTTAAAAGGGAGATGCTCTACCAACTGAGCTATCAGGTCAAAATCAACTCTTGTATAAGGCTGCAAATATAAAATCTTTAATTTATATTACAATGAAATTTAGATATTAATATCAAAGCCTAAATATGATTATAGTCGTTGTTGGATATACAGGATCAGGCAAAAGTAATATAGGTGAAATATTAACTGAATTAAACAAGTAGGGCCTGGATCTTTGAGCCTTTAAATTCAACTATTACTTGACTCTGTATTGAAGTTGAAAGTGATATTCCTTTGAAATCTGCTTTTACCGGAAATTTTTTATGATTTCTGTTAACTAAGACAGCAGTTTTAAATTGTAATAGTTCTGTTTCCAGGAAATGTTTTACTCCGTATATTAATGTTGATCCAGAATTTAAAACATCATCTACTAAAACAATTGACTTATTTGAGTATTCATCTTTGCTTATAGAAGTTTCAATAGGTTTTCTAGGGTTTTTCTTATCAATTTTTACTTTACATAGAATGATTTCTATACTTGAAAGTTTATTAAGCATTTTTTTTAATTCCTTTGCAATCAAATATCCATTTGATTCAATTCCTGCAATAACAAGTATTGAATTTTGCAAATTAGTTTCCAATATTTGGTAAGAAATTCTCTTTAACTTGCTTTTGATTTGATTATCATTAAGTATTACTTTTTTATCTTCCATTTATATTTAATTTAACTACTTAAAAGATTGTTAAAACTTAAGAAAATACAATATAATAATTGTATTTTGCATGTAAAATTAAAGCAATGAGATTTAAAGCACATTTTTTTTTCTTTTTATTTTTATTTTTATTTTTCTCTTGTCCAGAGGACGATGCTGATGGGCCAGTAGAAATTCCTGAGAATGACAGAACTGAACAACAAATTATTGACAGGGATTCTTTACTAGGATATTTTGAAACACATTATTACAATTCTGCTTATTTACAAAATAATCCTGGTTTCACTTTAGATGAAATTCTTATTTCTGAACTTCCTGAAGACGGGAATCTTCCAGATCCAAATGAGAACACCATGCTTAGTGATGATATTATGACACTAACCACTACTTATTATGATATTGAATATGAATACTATATCTTAAAAATTAATCAAGGCGCATCAGATGTTTCTCCAAATTTTTCTGATAGGGTTCGTGTTAATTTCGAAGGAAGCCTTATGGATGGTTTAATATTTGACAGTTCTTCAACACCTGGAGTTTTTGATTTAACAAATACAATTGCAGGCTGGGGAAGAGTACTTCCAGAGTTTAATAATGCCACAGACTTTGTAATTAACAACGATGGAACTATAGATTATACTGATCCTGGAATAGGAGTAATGTTTCTTCCCTCTGGGATGGGATATTATTCTAGTGCAGCTGGATCTGTTCCTGTATATTCTAATCTAATTTTTAAGTTTAAGTTGTTGGAATCGGAAGAAAATGATCATGATTATGATAATGTTCCTTCTCATCTAGAGGATTTAGATGGAGATTTAGACCTTACAAATGATAATACTGATGATGACCCATATGCAGATTTTGTAGATAGTGATGATGATGATGATGGTACATTAACTATTGATGAGGATCTAGAACCAGATTCAGACTTAACTGAAGATAGGGATGGTGATGGCGATCCTACAAATGATATTGGAGATGGCGATCCTACAAATGATGACACTGATGGAGATGGAATTCCTAACTATCTAGATACAGATAATACAGAGTCAAGAGACGATTAGTTTTTTCTTTTTAATACTCTCTCTGCCTTTACTACAATTGAGTTAGCATTAAGGCCATATTTCTCCATTAGTTTAGCAGGTGTTCCTGATTCACCAAACGTATCATTTACAGCAACGAACTCTTGTGGAGAAGGGTTATTAGAAGCTAATATACGAGCAACACTTTCACCAAGACCACCGAAAAAATTATGTTCTTCAGCTGTTACAACACATCCTGTTTTATTTACTGATTTTATGACAGCTTCTTGATCTAAGGGTTTTATAGTATGAATATTAATAACATCTGCACTTATTCCTTTATCATGTAAGATTTTAGCTGCTTCTAAAGCTTCCCATACTAAATGACCTGTAGCTACAATAGTTACATCTTCTCCTTCTTGAAGTTGTACAGCTTTGCCAATTTCAAAATTTTGATTTTCTGGAGTAAACACAGGAACTTTTGGTCTACCAAACCTAAGATAAACAGGGCCTTTATAATTAGCAATAGCAATAGTGGCCGCTTTAGTTTGATTATAATCACAAGTATTAATTACTGTCATGCCAGGAAGCATTTTCATCATACCAAT
>JAAZXZ010000151.1 GCA_014239895.1 Flavobacteriaceae bacterium | reverse complement strand
ATCATTAGCCTTGTTTCAATATTTTTTCTTTCATTTGAAGGAACAACCCCGTTATATGAAAAGTTTTTGATTAAAATTGTTCCCGTAGGGAAATTTAATGTTTCAGAATCACCCAAGTAATAGGCGCTTTCCTCTTGCGGCATCCAGACAAAACGATTTTTTTCTGAATAGTCTGTAAAAAGAGGATTAATTAATTCATAAGGAAGGACTCCATATACAGGGGTGAGGTTTTTCATCTCTCCTTGAAAAAAATTATATTCTGACAAATTTGTATAAGGCATCGCCTCAAGATTAAAATATACTGGAGAATAAGCGATATGGACATATTCTTCATCCATTGAACAATTAAAAAAAACAATTGTCCAGGACAAAAAGAAAAAAGACAATATTTTTTTATAAATTTTTGTTTCCACCACTATTAATGTGGCCCAAAAATACAAAAACTAATTTTGTGCTCAACAAAGTAAGTACTCAAGAAAAAAAAGAGTAGACTTATTCGATTATGGAGCGAGGAATTCTGTTTGTTGAAATGCTACTGATTAATTCATATGAGATAGTCCCAGCAAAGGAGCATAAATCTTCTGCAGTATGAACATCATCAAATATAATTACTTGATCGCCTTCTTTACATTTAATATTTGACACATCTACCATTATAACATCCATACAGACATTCCCCACTATAAAGGCTTTTTCTCCGTTTATAAAAACAAACCCTTTTTTATTTCCAAAGACTCTAGTAATGCCATCAGCATGTCCTATCGGGATTGTTGCAATTTTTTCGTTTTTTTGACTATAGTGAGAGCGATTGTAGCCAACGCTTTCATTCTTATTTATAGTATGGATTTGTGAAATAACAGATTTTAGTCGATGAACAGGAGAGAACTTAATTTTTTGGGCTCCACTAAAACCATATAACCCTATTCCTGATCTAACCATATCATAATGAGCTTCAGTAAAATTTATTAGCCCTGAAGTATTACAGATGTGCAGCATAGGAGTATATTCTAATTTGGAAATAATAGTCGAACTCATAGTGTTAAACAATTCAATTTGTTTTTTTGAAAATGAGACTTCAGAAGTATCTTCACTCGCTGCCAAGTGAGAATAAATACTTCTAACCACTATATTGCTAGATTTTAGGATTTTAGAAATAACATCAGGCAAATCATCTAAACCAAACCCAACCCTATTTAATCCTGTGTTTAGCTTTACATGTACAGGATATTTTTTGAAGTCATTTTCTTTTAAAAATCTCAGAAATTTTTTCAAAATAATAAAGGAATATAAACTTGGTTCTAGATTAAATTTGACAATTTCTTCTATTGAACTGGCCTGGGGCAGAAATACAAGAATAGGGGTTTTTATTCCTGCTTTTCTTAAAATTACCCCCTCAGAAGCATAGGCAACAGCAAAATAATCTATATCTAATTCTTGAAGTTTCTTTGATACAACTAAAGCATCACTACCATAGCCATTGGCTTTTACAACAGCCATTAATTTTGTATTTTTTTTTGAAAGTAGAGACTTGATATGAAAAAAATTCTTCTCTAGGGATTGTAAATTAATTTCAAGAACAGACTGTTGAGCCATAGTCATTTTTTGTTCTTTTTTGCCCTCCTGTTCATCCGCTTAAAAAATGTGGCTCTGCAAACAGGCTCATACTCTTCTTCTTGGCCTAACATAATTAGTTCATCATTTTTAGCTTTTCTGTAGCTGTATTGTGCAAGACCTCCAGTTTTTGAGCAAATTGCGTGAACTTTAGTTACATATTCTGCTGTTGCCATTAGGCTTGCCATTGGCCCAAAAGGCTTCCCTGCATAGTCCATGTCTAAGCCTGCAATTATAACCCGAACACCACTATTTGCTAATGCATTACAGACCTCAATTATTTCATCATCGAAAAACTGAGCCTCATCAATTCCAACCACATCACATTTTTTTGCAATAGCATATATTTCGCTAGCACTTGAAACAACTCTGCATTTAATTTTGTTTTTATTGTGAGAAACAATTTTTGATTTCTTATGTCTTGTGTCAACAATTGGCTTGAAAATAGCGACTTTTAGTTTGGCAAATTCTGCCCTCTTTAAACGTCGAATTAATTCTTCGGTTTTTCCTGAGAACATAGATCCACAGACTACCTCAATCCATCCAAATTGTTTACCATATTTCAAAGTATTTTCAAGAAACATTTTGTATTTTTAAAATTACAGGTTGATTTAAATAAATTAGATTTTAAAAAAATAAATTTAATAAAAATCAAATACCTATTTCACCCAAATTAAAAGAAATTCTTTTTAAGAAGCAATGAGCAAGCTATATATTATCCCAACACCCATCGGAAACTTGCAAGATATAACCTATAGAGCAGTTAAGATATTGTCTGATGTAGATTTAATTTTGGCAGAAGACACAAGAGTCTCAAAAACTCTTCTAAAACACTATGACATCTCTACAAATATGATTTCATATCATATGCACAATGAACACAAAAACACAAAAGGTATAATTGAAAAATTAAAAAATGGAACGATTATAGCAATTATTAGTGATGCGGGAACTCCAGGAATTTCTGACCCAGGGTTTTTATTAATAAGAGCTTGTATAGAAAATAAAATTCCTGTTGAATGTTTCCCTGGAGCGACAGCATTTGTTCCAGCGCTTATCCAGTCGGGAATCCCCAGCGATAGATTTCTTTTCGAGGGATTTCTTCCACATAAAAAAGGAAGAACAAAAAAACTGCTAAAACTATCAAAGGAGAACAAAACACTTATCCTCTACGAATCTCCACACAGGCTACTAAAAACATTAGAAGATTTATGTGAGTATTTTGGAGAAGAAACTACAGCAAGTGTTTCAAGAGAATTAACTAAAATCCATGAAGAGACAATTCGTGGAACATTACTATCAATTAAGAATCACTATAGCAACAAAAAACCAAAAGGCGAAATTGTGATAGTGATTGCATCTAACAATTAATATATGACAAACAAAGTAATTACAAAATGGAGCGAAGGAATGAAGTTTCAAACTATTGGCCCAAACGGATCCTCATTAACTTTAGGCTCTTCATTAGAAGGGGACAATCAAAAAGTTGCCAGCCCTAAAGCATTAATGCTGTCTTCTTTGGCGGTGTGTTCAGGAATAGATATTGTTTCCATATTAGAAAAAATGAAGGTTGAACTTAATGACTTTAAAATAAATACTATTGGCAGCTTGACCCAGGAACATCCAAAATATTATAACAAAGTTTCGGTGGAATATCATTTTTATGGAGAACAGCTAGACAAAGAAAAGATCAACAAAGCAGTTAATTTATCTATTACGAAATATTGTGGAGTAATGGAGATGTTTCGATCATTTGCAGAAATTACGACAGAAATTCATTACAATTCGTAGAACAAATGATTTGGGAATTAGAAAAAGAGCAAGACAAGACTAAAATTAAAACGCTACAAGATCAGCTTAATGTAAGCAAGCTAGTATCTGTCCTACTATTAAATAGAGGTATAGATACTTTTGATAAAGCAAAAAATTTTTTTAGACCTTCTTTGACCGACTTGCACGATCCTTTTTTAATGCAAGACATGCAAAAGGCAGTTGATAGAATTCAGCAGGCGATTAAGGGAAACGAAAAAATTTTAGTTTTTGGAGACTATGATGTTGACGGAACTACTTCCGCTGCCTTAGTCAGCTCTTTTTTAAACAAACATATAAGCGCCACAGTTTTAACCTATATACCTGATAGATATAGCGAGGGGTATGGAATTTCTATGAAATCAATTGAGTTTGCTGAGTCAAATAATGTTAAATTAATTATTGCCTTAGATTGTGGCATTCAGGCACTAGATCAAGTTGAATATGCTAGGGAGAAAAATATTGATTTTATTATTTGTGATCATCATACTCCGTCTAATGAAATCCCAAAAGCCATAGCTGTTCTAAATCCCCTTAGAGAAGACTGCAACTACCCTTACAAGTCGCTATGTGGCTGTGGAATTGGCTTTAAGCTCATACAAGGACTAAATGTTATTATGGGGAAACCTATAGAGCAAATAAAAGAATATTTAGATTTGGTTGGCCTTGCAATTGTTACAGACATTGTTGCATTGACTGGAGAAAATCGTATTTTATGTTACTATGGATTACAGCAAATTAATCAATCACCAAGAATAGGATTGAAGGCAATAATTGATACTCTTGAAAAAGAAACTATAACAATTAATGAATTGGGGTTTTATATTGGCCCTAGGATTAATGCTGCAGGGAGAATGGATTCAGGTAATTTAGCTGTAGAATTATTAATAGAGGAAGATTTAGATAAAGCCAGAATTTTAGCTGAAAAATTAAATCAATTAAATATAGAAAGAAGAGTATTAGATAAAGAAACTACTCTAGAATCGCTAAGTCAAATCAAGAAACACAAAAATGAAGAGTCCAGTGTTACTGTAGTTTGTAATCCTGACTGGCATAAAGGAGTTATAGGAATAGCAGCATCAAAATTAATAGAAACATATTATAGACCTACTATAGTATTTACCTCTAGTGATGATTTTTTCGTTGGATCAGCAAGGTCAGTTAATGGATTCAACATTCATGATGCCATTGGAAAATGTAAAGAATTTGTTTTACAATACGGAGGCCATAAGTATGCTGCAGGAATAAAAATAAAAAAATCTCAATACAAAAATTTTAAAGACAAATTTGAAGAAGTGGTAAGCAGCACAATTTCTAAGGAGGCGGCAAGCAAAAAAGTTGCCATTGAAGGAGAAATTAAATTGGAAGAAATAACACCAAAATTTTATAGAATATTAAAACAGTTTGCTCCTTTTGGCCCTGGAAATAAAACCCCTATATTTAGTGCCAACAATTTAAGAGACACGGGATATGCAAAAGTTGTCGGCCAGGACAATACACATTTAAAATTTAATTTAACACAACAAAACAGTTCAGTAATATACAACGCAATAGGCTTTGGCCTTGCTAATAAATACCCAAATATTTTAAACAAAAAAATATTCAATGCTGTATTTACTGTAGATCAGAATGAATGGAACGGACAACAAAAACTTCAATTAAAAGTAATGGATATAAAAAACTAAATTTTGGACAATAAGCTAGACCCATATGCAGCACTTAGGTACAGGGAATTTAACATATTCCTGCTTATCCGATTTATTTTAGTCATAGGCTGGTCCATGCAATTTATTATTGTAGAATGGGAGGTTTATAGTTTAACCAAAGACCCCCTCTCTTTAGGATTAATTGGATTAGCCGAAGTAATTCCAGCGGTTTCAATGGCATTATTTGCAGGGCATATTGTAGATCAAAACGAGAAAAAAAGATTGTTTGTCTATGCGATAATCGCCTTTCTTCTTGTCGCTATAGGATATTATTTTGTGACAAGCCCTTATGCGTATTCTACATACTCTTCCAAGGGAATTTTAATTGGTATATATTTTTTAGTCTTTATAGGAGGTTTTATTAGGGCATTTTTTGGACCGATAATTTTTTCTTTAGTAGCGTTGATTGTTCCTAAGAAAATATATCCTAATGCAGCAACATGGAGCAGCTCAACATGGCAGTTGGCCATTGTTGTAGGCCCAGCGTTTGCAGGATTTTCTATTGCCTGGATTGGTGTTCATGCTTCAATGGGATTTGTGCTTGCTGCTATTTTTGCAGGCCTACTATTGACAATATTTATTAAGAAAAAACCAATACTTAACCCAAAAATTGGAGAACCTATTTTACAAAGCTTAAAAGCAGGACTTTCATTTGTTTACAAAACAAAAGCAATACTAGTTGCCATTACTTTAGATATGGTAGCTGTATTATTTGGTGGAGCAATAGCTCTTTTGCCAATTTATGCTCAAGATATATTAGAGGTTGGATCTGAAGGGTTTGGAATATTAAGAGCTGCTCCTGCTGTTGGCTCTGTTCTAATGATGTTTGTCTCAGCATATATTCCGCTAACTAAAAATGCAGGGAAAAAATTACTTATAGCAATTTTTGGCTTTGGACTATCAATCATTGCTTTTGGAGTTTCATCTATTTTTTGGGTATCAGTAATATCGTTGTTTTTATATGGAGTGACAGATGGTGTTTCTATGATCATTCGTCAAACAATTCTACAGCTTAAGACTCCAGATGAGGTTAGAGGAAGAGTAGCTTCAGTAAACTCAATTTTTGTAGGATCATCAAATGAACTTGGTGCTTTTGAGAGTGGCCTTGCAGCTAAACTAATGGGAACAGTTCAGGCAGTTGTTTTCGGAGGAGTGATGACGATTTTAACGGTTGGATTTACTTCAATTAAATTTCCTGATTTCAGAAAATTAGACCTAACTAAAGACATGAACGAATAACTAGCAAATAAGGAATATATTTTTTAATATTTTTTTAGAGAGACTAAACTTCCATCAAACACACCATAGCTAAAATGTGTAATCCAATCGCCAAGATTTATGTATTTTGAATTGCCATTTAATTCAATTTCTAGTGGAAGATGCCTATGGCCAAAAATAAAACAGTCATAATGCTCTTGTTCTAATTTTGCTCTGCAATATTTTGTTAACCATTCATTTTCATTGCCATTAAATTTTAAATCTTCGATAGCAGATTTAAGACGGTTTTTATTAGAAAAGTATTTTCCAATTTTTATTCCTAAATCAGGATGAATACATCTAAAACACCAGTTAAAAAAAGGATTTATAAAAACTTTTTTCATCAATTTAAAAGACTTATCGCCAGGACCTAAACCATCTCCATGGGCTACAAATAGCTTTTTATCATTTATGTTGAATACTTTCGAACCCCTATGTACTGTAATATTTAATTCTTTTTGAAAATAATCTCTGAGCCACATATCATGGTTACCAACAAAATAATGTATAGAAATACCAGCATCAGATATTTCAGCAAGCTTGCCTAGGGTTCTAGTAAATCCTTTCGGGACAACTTCCTTATATTCAAACCAGAAGTCAAAAACATCTCCAACTAATACAATAGCCTCTGCATCATTTTTAATTTTATCCAGCCAAGAAACAAATTTCTTCTCTCGAAATAAACTTTCTTTGAAATTTGGAGCGCCCAGATGATTGTCTGATGCAAAATATATCTTTTTCCCTTGTGTAAGTCTCATATTATATTGCCATAAATATACTTAAAGATTAATTATCCTTGGCAAACCACTCAGAATAAGAGGTGTCAGTCTCCTGTAGCTTAAGAGAGTGTAGCTGTATATTTTCAGGCAGCGCATTATTAATTTTATTAGCTATATCAATAATCATGCCTTCGCTTGTTGGCTGGTAGTTTGCTAGAATAACATTATGTCCCTGGCTCTTTAGTGTTTTAGCAAGTTCAATGTGGGGAGTATTCTGGTTAAATATTATTGAATGATCAAAGCTTTCAATCACTTCTTTTTTAACAATTGATTTCAAATCAGAAAAATCAATCACCATACCATATTTAACATTGTCTTTTTCTTTAATAGGGATGCCAATAACAGTTACATACAATTTATAGCTATGACCATGTACGTTTTTGCATTTCCCATCGTAACCATATAAAGCATGCCCAGCTTCAAAGGTGAACTTTTTAGTTATTCTTATCTTATCCATCTTAAGGTATCAAATTTACATTTTTTCAAAGGATTAATTCATAACAATAGAATGGATCTTGACTTTGGTTAAGGAAATACACATTTTCTAGTCTAATGTAGCCTCTTTGTTCATAGAATCTTTGGTTTCTTGTATTTTTAGAAAAAGTATCTAGCCGGATTGACTCATAATTATTTTTTCTTCCATAATTTTCAGCAAAACTCATTAATTGCTGAGCATATCCTTTAGACTGCATTATGGGATCGATAGCAAGCCTATGAATATATAGATTATTGCTGGTTACTGTCAACCACTTTACGGATCTATATACTTCATCCATTTTAGGAGTAATAGTAATAGACCCTATTGTTTTGTTGTTTTCCACTACTACATAAAGCCAATTGTTTGACAGATCATTTTCAAAGGCTTTTATGTTTGGATATTTCTCACTCCACTGAAGTATGCCCTTAGAAATCATATCTGCTGCACAAGCTCCAGTGATAGATAATATTGCATCAATATCTTCTGTATTTGCTCTTCGTATATCCATAGTAAACGGTTAATAAAAAAACAAATTTAAGATTAATTCGATTTCCAAATAGATTATTTTTGAATTATGAATTTATTCCTTTCGACATTAATGATTTTTGTATTAAGGCTAATTGACCAGGCTTTAACAACAATTAGAGGCCTTGTAGTAAGCAAAAAACCTTTTTTGGGAGCACTTATAGGCTTAGTGGAGTCAGCCATATGGATAATTGTTGTTTCTAAAGTAATTAATGATATTGATGAACCGGTTTTAATTTTTGGGTATGCGCTAGGATTTGCAGCAGGGACAGTACTAGGTTCATATATTGAGAGATTTATTGGAATAGGAAGTACAGTGGTAAGGGTTTTTTCTTCTGCAAACTCTCCTAGTGTAGCAAAAGCCTTAAGAGACAAAAATTTTATGGTAACAGTAATTAATGGAGAAGGAAGGGATGGAGCCGTTACTATTTGTTGGTGCATTGTTCCGAGAAGAAAAGTAAGAAAGGTTTTATCAATAATAAAATCTGTTAATCCAGAGGCATATGTTACTACAGACTTTGCAAATCCAACTACATTAAGAAAATAAATGGGGATGTAGCTCAGCTGGCTAGAGCGCTTGACTGGCAGTCAAGAGGTCGTGGGTTCGAGTCCCATCTTCTCCACTAGTAATTCCCTCTGTAACAATTATAATTACTCTAGCAGTTACACTATAAAGCTATAAAATATTTGGCAGTTAT
>JAAZXZ010000024.1 GCA_014239895.1 Flavobacteriaceae bacterium | reverse complement strand
TATTTGTTTTTCCATTAGTTAAGGTAAATGTAGGGTTGACTGGGTCTGCTATATTTATAATTCCTGTGCCTAATGATTCTACAGTATTTAAAATTCCATCATTATCTGTATCTAAATCAAGGTTGTCTATAATACCATCATCGTCATAATCTGTTGGACATATACTAATAGGAATGTCATTTGATTTATAGACCGATCCAGTACAAGTGATTGTGCCTTTTACAGCATAAGTTCCAATTTCAGTAGGTTTATATGTAGTATTTGTTTCCCCCGCAATATCTGTGTATGTATCTGCTCCTTCATCTTTTTTTACCCATTGCAAGCTGTCATAACTTCCAGCATTACTAACCTCAAAAGTTACATTAGATAATCCATCAGCAGATATACAAGATCCTAGCGCAGAAGCAACTAAATTCAACGATACATTTGGGTCTGAAGGAAAACCAGCATAGAAACTTCCAGAGGTTGCAGCTCCACTTTGATTGTAATAAGCTGAATAAAGTTCATCGGAACTACTTACCGTTACATTTCCAGATAGGCCAGTTACGTTATAGGTTACATACTCGTTTTTTCCAGTTACTGTTGCTGGCCCAACTACAGTGATTCCTGCAGGTTGACTAGCAATATCCGTATTATTTATTAAAACCGAAGCAGTACCTTTAGTAACAATAGTTACTCCACCATCTAATGTATTATCTCCAATTTCATCAATAAAAGCAATATTGTTTACATCTCCACGACTCTCGCAGCTAAGTGGAGGTACAAAAAACATTCCTTGATTAGCTTCACTACTTCCTCCTATACCTTGATATGCAAATACGTCCTCAGATGAAGAAACATACATATTTCCATCTGAAAACTTGTTTCCTTCAATAATGTAATAGTCTCCTTTATTTATTGTAGTCCCAGTAGATTCATCATTAATTTTGATTTCTGTATTATCATAATGAGCTACAATAAGTACATTTTCATAAGAATCTTGTCCTGCTCCTTTTACAAAAATGTACTCTTTTCCAACTTTGTCTAAACCAACAATTTGATCAATTCCATAATCTCTAGCACCACCAGTTCCAAAACTTCCATTAGCTGAACCAGTATTTACAACAATATTTTTATCAGCACTAACCAATGCTCCAATTAGACCATCTCTATTGCCATTAGCATCTGTTACTTTTAGTGCAACAGTATAACTTTCTCCTCTATTTAGAGTTATGTTTTCAATAGGAAATTGCCCAGAATAATTTTGAATAACTAGACCAGAAATATTATTACTTGTTAAGTTTACTATAGTTTGATCTTCAGTAGCCATTACTGAAAAGAAATTTAGATAATTAGATCCCGGAGATCCTTTGTTGTCATAAGTTCCAATTCTAAAATTTTTTCCAAGTGCATTATCCCCTTTACTAACTAGTGCACCTGCTTGGGCACCACCACCCGCATTCATTCTTACAGAAACATAAATTACATCTTGAGCTTCTATAATGTATCCTTTATCAGTTGTAACTGTACTAGTTGTAGAAGGTGCTTGAAATAATTGTGAATAATCTGAACTGGCAATCTCAATTTTTTTTGGATTAGCATTATTTACTATATAAGATATTTCTTGATCAGCAGTTCCTCCAACAGGTTTTATTTTAAAAGAAACATCACCATTAATTGGAGTAGAAATATAAAACCATTGATCTAATGGTTCAGCATTACCTTCATCTGAACTTGTTAGGGGTGGTATATAATGGATTTTGCTTAATTGAGAATATCCGTTTAGAGTAAAAACAAACAAAAAAATAAAAGCAAGTATTTTTTTAACCACTATAACGTATTGATTTTTGACAATTAACAAATATAAAAGTTTAATCTATTTTATTATAAACTTAAAGTTTATATAAAAGTTAGCTATTATATTTTTGAATTAATTTTTTAGTTAATTCAATGCCATTAATTTCAGAATGATTATTTCCTTCGTATTCAATGCCTAAATAACCATTATAATTGAACTCGTCAACAATGTCCATCATTTTTTTAAAATCTATAGTGGTTTCATTACCAAATGGATCAAAATCATAGGACTTGGCACTTACTGCTTTAGCGTATGGCATTAAGTTCCTCATTCCTTCATATTTGTCATATTCGATGTCGCAAGGACCATCATATAGGGATCCGTTTTTTCTTTTTATACAAAAGTTTCCAAAATCAGGCAGAGTTCCACAATTATCCAAGTTAACATTTTTAATTACCTCTGCTAATTCCTTTCCAATTGAGCTATTTCCGCCATGATTTTCTACTATTATATTAACGTTGTAATTACTAGCAAATTCACTTAATAGACTTAAACCTTTAATTGAGTTGTCTTTCCACTTATCAAGCTGATCTTCTCCCTCTAAATTAACTCTTACTGAATGACATTCTAATTTACTTGCCATTTCAATCCATCTCTTATGTTTATCAATAGCTTCTTTTATTTCACTTAAATTACTTGATGATAAATTACCCTCATCATCTACCATAATCAGTAGGTTTTTTACATCATGCTCTTTGGATTTGTTTATTAATTTCTTGGTCATTTCTTTTATAGACAATTTTTCTAATATTGGTCTATAAAGAGTAGATACATATTCAATTGCATCATAACCAAGTTCTTTTGATTTCTGAGCAAAATCTATAGGATTAAGTGTTTTATCAATTTTAATCATTTTGTGTAATGACCATTGAGCTAGGGAAATCCCATATTTATCAACTTTATTTAAATTAGAACAGGAATATCCATTTGATAGAATTATTCCAGAAGAAAGAGAAGAAACTATTTTATTAAACTTTCTTCTTTTCATGGTTTATATAGATGAAGTATATTCTGGAACTTTTTTTAAACCTCCATTTTTATCAGTCAGAATTTCTTGATTTATTTTTTTTCTGTTATCCTCAGAATTTGTATCAATTAATTTGTTGTAAGGATCAATTCCCACTTCAATAGGTTCCTTATCTACAATTATTGAAACCTTATTGTTGATTGATGAAATCTTGTGTTTTTTTAGATATAGCTCTGTTTCTTTATCATCTTCTTCACCAAAAATTCCAACATCTACATAATCTGATAAAAATACCGAATATTCAGGTTTTTTCATTTCTTCAGTCTTGAATGAAATTGAATCTCTCTCTTGATCTCCATAAAAAATCTTTCCTTTTTCATCATTTCTATACTTACTTACTTTAAAC
>JAAZXZ010000066.1 GCA_014239895.1 Flavobacteriaceae bacterium | reverse complement strand
GAGATTGTTACAAACATTGATGGAGAAAAAGTAATAATCAATCAAGTAGGATGCTTTGGCCTTTATTTGGGGCAGATTGATTTTTATTTTGACTCTATGAAAAACAAAACATCTAATGCTTATGCAATTGAAGTTTAACAAATTATTTTATTTATTATTGTTGCTTTGTTTTCTGAATAATTGCTCAAATAAAGAAAATAAAGTTTCTCCTAATATTATCTACATTCTTGCTGATGATTTAGGTTATGGTGAAGTGGGTTATAATGGGCAGGAGATAATCAAAACCCCAAATATTGATCTATTAGCCACTAATGGAATGGTGTTTACACAACATTATTCTGGTGCCCCAGTATGTGCACCAGCCAGATATTCATTGATTACAGGAAAACATATGGGCCACTCCTATATAAGGGGGAATGATGAATGGAGAGAACGCGGTGAAGTATGGGATTATGTTAAGGCTTTTAGCGATACTTCACTTGAAGGACAAAGACCTATTCCAGAAAATACTGTAACTATCGGAAAATTACTGCAAAAAGCTGGCTATACAACAGGAATGTTTGGAAAATGGGGACTAGGAGCTCCCGAAACTGTTGGAGTCCCAAATCTTCAAGGTTTTGATACTTTTTATGGATATAATTGCCAAAGGCAGGCTCACAATCTCTACCCGTCTCATCTTTGGGAGAATGAGACAAAGGTTTTTCTAGAAAATGATTTAATTAGTCCAACTACTAAATTAAATCCAGAAGACAACCCTATGGATGAATCAAGCTATTCTATTTTTACTCAAAAGGAATATGCGCCAGATAAAATTCATCAAAAAGCATTATCATTTCTTGAAAATAACAAGGATAATTCGTTTTTCTTATTCTATGCATCACCACTTCCTCACCTGCCATTACAAGCGCCAGTAGAAAGTGTAAATACATATCGAGAAATATTAGATGATCCAAATCCATATTTGGGAAATCAAGGTTATTTCCCAAATAGATTTCCTAAGGCTACATATGCGGCAATGATTACCCATCTGGATAATCAAATAGGAGAATTAATAAAAAAATTAAAAGAAATAGATCAATATGAAAATACTATAATTGTTTTTTCCAGTGATAATGGACCCACATATCTTGGTGGTGTAGATTTTAGTTTTTTTGATAGTTCAAAGCCATTTTCTAATGGTTATGGAAAAACAAAAGGGTTTCTACATGAGGGCGGCATAAGAGTTCCTATGATCGTTAGCTGGCCTAATCGAATAAAACCAGGTTCAACTTCAGATCACATTTCTTCTTTCTATGATGTTCTACCCACATTATGTGATATTACTGGTGCTAATATTCCTAATAAAATTGATGGCATCAGCTTTAAGAATACATTATTAAATAAAAAACAAAAAGCTCATGATTTTCTTTATTGGGAATTCCCAAGCTATAAAGGTCAACAAGCTGTAAGAATAGGTAAATGGAAAGGGATTAGAAAAAATATTTTTGATGGAAATATGAAAATCGAATTGTACAATTTAGAAAATGATTTGGGTGAAGAAATTGATTTATCTAAAGATCATCCCGATATTATTAAGAGAATTGAAAGAATCATGATTGATGAACATGAGACCGCTGAACTGGATCGATTTAAATTTAAAGAATTAAATGATCTATGACATTAATCATACTTATAAAGAATATAAATTTTGTAAATTTGCGCAACAATTCTTTCTATTAAAGATCTATTGACAAACAACAATATGAAAAAATTAGTTTTTATAATTTGTCTGTTTTCTTTTCTTACATCTTTCACACAAGAAGCAAATGAAATTCTAAAACAATCTGAAGAAAAAATACGTGGAATAGAATCATCATACCAAGAAATGATGATAAAAATCATACGTCCCAAATGGAGTAAAGAGATGGTAATGAAAGGCTGGTCAATTGGAGAAGATTATTTTGCTTCAGTGGTACTTTCCCCTGCAAAAGAAAAAGGAACAGTTTTCTTAAAAAGAGAAAATGAAGTATGGAATTATATCCCATCTATAGAGAGAACAATAAAACTTCCACCGTCAATGATGATGCAAAACTGGATGGGAACAGATTTTACAAATGATGATCTTGTTCAAAGATCATCAATACAAAATGACTATTCCAATTCTATAATTGGTGAAGAATCAGTAGGAGGTTTAGATTGTTGGATTATTGAACTCATCCCTAATGAAGATGCTCCTGTTGTCTGGGGAAAACTAGTCATGTGGATAGACAAAATTGATTACATGCAATTAAAAACACAATTCTTTGATGAGTATAACGAACTTGTAAGTATTATGCATGGCAAAGCAGTAAAGAATTTTGACGGAAAGAAACTACCTTCAATAATTGAATTTATCCCATTAGAAAAAGAAGGGAATAAAACCATTATTGAAAGGCTAGTATGGGAATTTGACCTCCATATAAATAGTCGATTTTTCATGCCTAACTATATGAAAAACTTAAGATGATTCTAAAGATTGCGTGGAGAAATATCTGGAGAAATAATAAAAGAACTTTAATAAGCACCCTCTCTATTTCAGGAGCCTTAATTCTTGTAATTTTAATGAGAAGCATGCAGCTTGGGTTCTATGATAGTATTATAAATACAGTTGTACAGTCTTATTCCGGTTATATTCAAGTTCATGCTAATGGATATTGGGAAAAACAAAGTGTTAATAATTCAATGGAAGTAGATGATAGGCTAATTGATGAAATTAATTCTATTACTGGCGTTGATAATATTTCAAAACGACTTCAAACATTTTCTTTGGTTTCAAAAGGAGAAAAATCTAAAGGAACAATAATTACTGGTATTGAAGTTGAAAAAGAACAGCTAATATCAGATTGGGATAATAAAATAATAGAAGGTTCAACGTCTTTTGATAGTACTGATGGAATAATTTTAAGTAAAGGAATAGCAGAATATTTTGATGTCAAAATGGGTGACACCTTAGTTCTTTTTGGCCAAGGTTATCAAGGAATGATGGCTGCAGGTAAATATGTGGCTAATGGAATAATTGATTTAAAAAATCCCAAATTAAATGAGATGACCATTTTTATGGACATAAAATCAGCTCAGGAATATATATCATCAGAAAATATTGCTACTCACCTTATTGTTAACAAGAAAGAATATTACGATGAGAAAAAGATAGCAGAAGATATTAAAAAGGCTATTTCTAATGATTATGAAGTTATGACATGGAAAGAAATTCTTCCTGAATTGGATCAAATGATTACAGCAGATAATGTAGGAGGATTAATAATGGCTTTTATATTATATGTAATTGTATGCTTTGGTATGTTTGGAACAGTTCTTATGATGACAGAAGAGAGAATGTACGAATTTGGTGTTTTACTCTCAATTGGAATGAATAGAATAAAGTTATATCTGATAATATTATTAGAAACTATTATACTCTCCTCTATAGGAGTAATAATTGGAGTAGCAATAACTAGACCTATTTCAAATTATTTCAATAAAAATCCAATTAATATGGAAAGTTTTGGGGAAGGATTAGGTGATGCAATGGGTGAATTTGGTTTTGACCCAGTAGTACCCTTTTCTATAAATTGGGATATACCTATCTCTCATGCACTTTTTATTTTTGCTATTTCGATACTTATATCAATTTATCCAGCTATTAAGATTTTATCTTTAAACCCTGTAAAAGCTATGAAAGAATGAATCTAATTACATTAATAAAAATAGGGTGGAGAAATATCTGGAGAAATAAAAAAAGAAGTCTGGTAGTAATTCTTTCCATAGTATTAGGCCTATATGGAGGACTAATAATTTCATCTTTAATGATTACTCTAAATAGTCAACGGATGGATACGGCAATAAACACCTACCTAGCTGACATTCAAATACATGATAAAGAGTTCTCTAAAGAATATTCTCTAAGCGATACTATTTCTAATATTCAGTATTTAGAGGAAAAATTAAAACAAGATAATAGAGTAAAAGCCTATTCCAAAAGAGTTGTAATAAACGGCATGTTATCAAATTCTACTGGTTCCTATGGGGTAAATGTTCTTGGAATCAATCCTGAAACTGAGATGAAAGTAACTAATGTATATACTAAAATTATTAAAGGGGATTATTTTGAATCTGAAAGATCAAACACAATGGTTGTTGGCAAAAAGTTAGCAGAGAAACTAAATCTAAAACTTCGATCTAAGGTTGTTATAGCTTTCCAAAATGTAAATGGAGATATAACATCCTTGTTATTTAGAATTGAGGGTATTTTTAAATCTGGAAATGGAATGTTTGATGATTACAATGTTTTTGTAAAAAATAGTTCTATCTTTTCTAATATACCTGATTTAAAAAGCTATCATGAAATTCCTATTTTAACTGTTGATGGCGGTGTTACGACTAACTCTTTAAATGAATCATTAAAATTAGATCTACAGAAAATTAATAACACACTAGATGTTAAATCTTGGGATGAAATTGCTGTTGAACTCGCTTATGCAAATCAAATGTTAGGTTCATTTTTATACATATTTATGTTAATTGTCCTTTCCGGCTTATCCTTTGGTATTATCAATACTATGCTCATGGCAATTCTTGAAAGAAAAAAAGAAATAGGAATGCTTATGTCTATAGGAATGACAAAGATTTATATATTCTTAATGATTTGTTTTGAGACTGTATTTCTTTCTTTAGTTGCTATACCATTTAGTCTTCTGATCACATATATTACTATAGATTATTATAGTGTGAGTGGTATAGATTTAAGTGTCGTAGGGTCTGGACTTGAGAACTTTGGTGTAGGAACAATACTCTATTTAAAGCTTCCAATTGAATATTATTTTAATTTGAGTTTATTAGTAATATTGATTTCATCCATTTCATCAATATTTCCTGCAATAAGAGCTCTTAAAATAAATCCAGTAGAAGCAACAAAATCAATTTAAATATCAAATTATGATAGAAACAGAAAATTTAAAAAAAACATATAAACAAGGCAGTTTAAAAGTTAAGGCTGTAGATAATGTAAACTTAGAAATTTCTGATGGAGAATTTACTGCCATTGTAGGCCCTTCTGGATCAGGAAAAACTACATTATTGAATTGTATAGGTGGTCTAGATGATCCAACAAGCGGTAACGTAATTATAGATGATGAAGTAATTTCATCATATTCATCAGGTCAAATGATAAAATTTAGACTAAATAATATAGGCTTTGTGTTTCAATCTTATAACTTAATACCTGTGCTAACAGCCAAGGAAAATATTGAAATGGTTATGTTAATGCAAGGCTATAATAAGCAGGATATGGATCAGAGATCAAGTGATTTATTAAGTGAAGTAGGTATGAGTAATATGTCAAAAAGAAGACCAGCAGAACTATCAGGTGGTCAGCAGCAAAGAGTGGCAGTTGCAAGGGCGCTTGCTTCAAAACCAAAATTCATACTTGCAGATGAACCCACAGCTAATTTAGATTCAAAATCTACAGCAAAATTACTTGATATTATGTCTAAATTAAATAAGCAAGAAAATATAACGTTTGTGTTCTCTACTCATGACCAAAGGGTTATTGATAGAGCAAGAAGAGTTGTAACTTTAGAAGATGGAAAAATTATTAAGGATATTAAAAAATAAATTTTTTCTATTTTTTCTTATCATAGCATCCTGTATTGAATTACAAGGTCAAGAAAAAAAGACAGAATTTACCTTAGGGGGATATATAACCTATTTGCCTTCATATCTAGAATTTCAAGGGTTAAATCATCAAGAATCCCAAACAAATCATTTAATTCATAATAGGCTTAATATTAGGGGTTATATACAAGAAAATTTTTCAATAGGATTAGAACTAAGGAACCGTATACTGTTTGATGAAGGTGAATTTAACTCTGATGATGGATATGTTGATTTATCTCATTATTTTATTAATGACTCTAAGTTTAAAATACATTCTATGATTGATAGAATGTGGCTAAAATATCAAAAAGAAAAAATTGAAATAAGCGTTGGTCGTCAAAGGGTTAATTGGGGAATAAATACTATATGGAATTCAAATGACCTATTTAACGCCTATAATTTTATTGATTTTGATTATATAGAACGACCTGGATCAGATGTCATTCGTTTCCAATATACTGGAGATGATTTATCGAGTTTGGATATTGTTTATAAGCCATCAACATTCATAAATCAAACCATAGAAATCAACAGCTCAGTGATTGCTGCATTGTATAAAATAAATAAAATGGGATATGATTTTCAATTTTTGCTAGCAAATTATTATGATGATATAGCATTAGGAGGTGGATGGGCTGGAAATATAAAAAATGCAGGATTTAAGGGGGAAATCACCTACTTTATTTCAGATGATTCTTCTGAGACCAATTCTACTAGCCTGTCAACTTCAATAGATTACTCATTCAAAAATGGTTTTTACATTTTAGCTTCTCATCTATATAATTCAAATGGATTTTCAGATCCTCAACAATTTAATCCTCATTCAGTAACACAAAATGTGCTTTCACCAAAAAATTTAATGCCTTCAAAAAATAGTTTTTTAATTCAGGCTTCTACATTTATTACACCTGCAATAAATTCATCGTTTACTCTACTTTATGGTGAAGGAATTAATTTCTTTTTCTTTTCTCCTAATATTTCCTATGAAATTAATGCCTCTCTTGACGCAAGTATAATTGGTCAATTTTTCTATATGGATGATGAATTTAATTCTAATATACCTCATGCAGGTACAGACTTTGCCCCTATTAATACTATCAGCAGAATTAATGGCTACTATGCTAGATTAAAATGGTCATTTTAGTGCTGTAAAAAACTATTTTTTATTAGCTATGAATAAATAATTTTAACAAAGTCTTCTTCTGAAACTATTTTAACCCCTAGTTCCTCTGCTTTTTGTTTTTTACTAGGTCCCATATTTTCTCCTGCTAATATAAATGAAGTATTTTTTGAGATAGAAGATGAGACTTTTCCTCCATTTAATTCAATTAATTTTTTCAATTCATCTCGAGAATACTTTTCAAATACTCCTGATATAACTATTGATTTATTAATTAATTTTTCTGATGATTGTTCATTACTGTTTTCAATTATTTCAAATTGTAACCCAAATAATTTTAAAGTATTTATAATTTCTAGATTTTCTTTATCATTGAAAAATTCTTTTAAACTAGATGCGATTTTCTCACCAATCTCATCAACAGATTCTAACTCCAAAACATCCGCTAAAATCAATGAATCAATATTTTTATAATGTTTTGCGAGAGTTTTAGCTACAGTATATCCTACATGCCTTATTCCTAGCGCATATAATACTCTTTCAAATGGAATATTTAAAGACTCCTTAATTCCATCAATAAGGTTTTTAGAACTTTTCTCAGCCATTCTTTCAAGATTAATTACATCATTAACACTTAAACTATATAAATCCGAGTAATTTCTTATTATCTCAGAATTAACCAGTAATGCTACGGTCTCAGCGCCTAATCCGTCTATATCCATAGCTTTTCTAGAAATAAAGTGTTGTATTCTGCCAATTATCTGAGGAGAACAAGAGTTCTTATTCATGCAATAATGATTTGCCTCACCTTCATTTTTTACTAATGGCGATTTACATTCAGGGCAACTTGAAATATAGTTAATAGGAGTTGAATCATTTGTTCTTTTTTCTTTTACTATACCTACTATTTTTGGGATTATATCTCCTCCTTTTTCTAAATAAACATGGTCATTATTTCTAAGATCCATTTTAGAAATAAAATCAGAATTATGAAGTGATGCTCTTTTAACTACTGTACCCGCTAATTTAACAGGGGTTAAATTAGCAACAGGCGTTATTGAACCTGTTCTTCCTACTTGATATGATATGCTTAAAAGTTTTGTCTGAGCTTGTTCAGGCTTAAATTTATATGCAATTGCCCATCTTGGAAATTTAGATGTATATCCTAAGGTTTTTTGTTGAATAAAATTATTGACTTTTATAACTATACCGTCAATATCATAAGGTAAATTATGTCTGTTTTCTTCCCATAATTTAACAAATTCATGCACCTTGTCTATTGATTTAGCCATGGTATAATTCTTTGAAACATTAAATCCCCATCCCTTTGCTTTATTTAATACATCAAATTGTGAATTCAAAGAACTATTGTTTTCTTCCTTTATTGAATATAACAAGCATTCTAAAGGTCTTTTTGACACCTCATGACTATCTTGTAGTTTTAGACTTCCAGAAGCTGTGTTTCTTGTGTTCTTAAAAGGTTCTTCATCATTAGAAGCTCTTTCTTGATTAAGTTTCTTTAAACCTTCAATTGGCATTACAATTTCTCCTCTTGCTTCAAACCTGTTTGGATAATTTCCTTTTAAAACAAGCGGAACAGTTGGTATAGTTTTTACATTAACTGTCACATCATCACCTTGAACACCATCTCCCCTAGTTACTGCTCTAATTAATTTACCTTCTTCATATAATAAATTAATAGAAACACCATCAAACTTAAGTTCACATGTATACTCTATTTCTTGATCAATAAATTTTCTTAATCTTTTTTCCCAATCCTTTAGCTCATCAATTGAATAAGAATTATCTAACGAAAACATTGGATTATTATGAGTAGATGATTGGAATTCCTTAGTGACTATGCCCCCAACTCTAAGTGTAGGTGAATTTGAATCATAAAACTCTGGATGATTATTTTCTAAATCTTGTAACTCCTTTAATTTCAGATCAAATTCATAATCAGAAATATCTGGATTATCAAGAACATAGTATTGATAATTATATTCATGAAGCTCTTTTCGAAGCGAGTTTATTTTATCTTTAATATCCATTGCAAATACTCAAAAAATAGTAATATAATTTTATATATCTTTAGACATCTAATATACTAAATTGATGTACAAGAAAGTAATAGTTTTATCTGTTTTTTACCTTATAATTAGCCTTTTTTATTTAGGTTGTTCTACCAATTATGATTCTAAAATTATACCTGCTCCTAGCAATCAAATTTTTCTTGATGATTATTTTGTTTTAGATACAAAAACTTCTATAAGCTACCCTAATGAATTTAAGCATTCCGTTAATTTTCTTAAGTCATTTCTAAGTCAAGGAAAACATAAGTATTTATCATTAGAAAATAATAATCAATCTAATAATCATATTGAATTTAAATTAGATAAAAACTTTACTAGTCCTGAGGCTTACAAACTAGAAATTGGAAAAAAACTGATTACAATTACTTCTAGTGATAATAAAGGTGCTTTTTATGCAATACAAACGCTAAGACAACTAATTCCCGAAACTTTTGAAAACAAAACATACGCAAATACAGAAATTAGTATAAAGTGTCAAATAATTGAGGATAGTCCAAGATTTAAATATAGAGGTATGCATTTAGATGTAGGAAGGCATTTATTCTCTGTAGAGTTTATAAAAAAGTACATTGATGCTCTAGCCATGCTTAAATTCAATACATTTCATTGGCACCTAACTGAAGATCAAGGATGGAGAATTGAAATAAAAAAATATCCAAAATTAAATACAATTGCAGCTTACAGAGATTCTACTCTTGCAGGCCATTATACAGATAGGCCTAGAAAATATGACAAAACAAGATATGGAGGTTATTATACTCAAGAACAAGTAAAAGACATTGTTAATTATGCACTAGAAAGAGAAATAACTATAATTCCTGAGATTGAAATGCCAGGCCACTCAAAAGCAGCGATAGCAGCATATCCTGAATTAGGATGTACAGGTGAAAATGTAAATGTAGCTACATTATGGGGAGTTTTTGAAGATATTTATTGTTCTAAAGAAGAGACTTTTAATTTCCTAGAAGATGTTATTGATGAAGTTGCAGAACTATTTCCTGGAGAATATATTCATATTGGAGGCGATGAAGCACCTAAGACAAACTGGGAGAAATGCAAAAATTGCCAAAGTGTTATTAAACGAGAAAATTTGAAAGATGAACATGAATTACAAAGCTATTTTATTACTAGAATGGAGAAATATATTAATAGTAAGGGAAAAAAGATTATTGGATGGGATGAGATATTAGAAGGTGGTCTTGCTCCAAATGCAACCGTAATGTCATGGAGGGGAACTTCAGGAGGAATAAAAGCAGCCAACATGAAGCACGATGTAATTATGACCCCAAATGCCACTTGCTATTTAGATCATTATCAATCGAAAGACACAAATGAGCCATTAGCTATTGGTGGATACACCCCACTTGAAGAAATCTTCAACTATGAACCAATTCCTGAAGAATTAGATAGTGAATCTTCAAAATATATCATAGGAGCTCAAGGAAATGTATGGACTGAGTATATGTCAACTAGCGAATACGTAGAATATATGGTATTCCCAAGAATTTTTGCATTATCAGAAGTAGTTTGGTCAAAAAACAAATCAAATTTTGAAGAATTCACCAGTAGAGTTACCTCTTTCTTTGACAGGCTCGATAAATTAAATATAAACTACTCCACTCACCTAGAAAAAATAGATTAATGATTGTTGAAGTTTGTGCAAACTCATATGAATCTGCTATCAATGCTGAAGTAGGAGGTGCTAATAGAATAGAGCTTTGTAAAGATCTTCATCTAGATGGATTAACTCCTGATTATGAAATAGCAAAAAAAACTATTAATGAACTAAATATCCCTGTATTTATATTAATAAGACCAAGGGAGGGTGATTTTAATTACTCTAATGAAGAATTTGAGTTAATGAAAGCGGATATAGTGAAATTCAAAGAAATGGGCTGTAAAGGGATTGTATCAGGTGTTTTAAATGATGACAAAACCATTGATTTAGAAAGAACAAAAGAATTAGTTAAATTAACTAGACCGCTGGAGTTCACATTTCATAGGGCATTTGATGTAGTTTCTGACCCTTTTAAAGAAATTGAAAAGCTGATCGAATTAGGAATTGACAGAGTATTAACTTCAGGTCAGGAAGAAAGAGCAGTTGATGGTTTAGATTTACTTGAAACCTTACATAAAATTGCAAAAAACAGAATTAAAATAATGCCAGGAAGTGGTATTAATAAATCAAATATTGTAAATTTTAAAAAATTTAAAGAGATTCACGGTTCTTTTAAAGAAGATAGAATTAATAAAATTTGGGGAAATTAATACTATTAAAGGTTAATTGTTACACAAAATCTATTTTTTCCAAACATATCCTTGCTGAAATCTACTTTTGAATAATCATAATCATAGGCTAAATCTTTAATCTCATTATTAGAGTTTTCATTTATCTCAAAATAAATTTTTCCGTTTTCATTTAAAGAGTTTTTAGCAAATTCCAGAATTGCTTTGTAAAACTTAAGTGGATCATCATTCTTTACAAACAAAGCTAACTCAGGCTCATAATCAAGCACATTTTTAGACATATGTTTTCTTTGTGATTCAAAAACATAAGGAGGATTAGATACTATAATATCATATTTTTTATCAGATTTATAACTCAAAATATCTGCATTAATAAAATTAATATCAACATTATTCAATTTTGCATTTTCTCTAGCAACTTTAAGAGCCTCTTCACTTATATCTAAAGCTGAAACTTTTGCATTAGGTAGAGCCTTAGCTAAGGAAATAGCAATGCAGCCACTCCCCGTCCCTATATCTAATATTTTCTTGCCATCTAAATCCTCTTTAAGCATAAGTCTTACCAACTCTTCAGTTTCTGGTCTAGGAATTAATACAGAGCTATTTACCTTGAATTCTATATCCATGAAGGTTGCTTTACCTAAAACATATTGAACAGGCTCATTCTTTGTCAACCTATCTAGAGTATCTAAAAGCAATATTTGTTTTTTAGAATCTAGTTCAATTTCATCAGCTAATAATATCTTAGATCTAGGGATTTGTAGAAACTCTTCAGATAGTAAATAAAATATTGAATTCAGCTCATCACTTTCATAAATAGATGATAGTGTAGATTTTATTTTATTTTTAAAATCAGCTAGAGTCATTTGAGCTTTTTTATCATATGCACATCGCAAGAATAATGACTTGTATCGCCAAGTGGACCCTCTAAATTTTCAAATTCAAAAATTTTATACAAATAATGAGATATTTTTAACACTGAAGTTGATTCAAGATAACAAAACTCATAGCCTACTTCCTTCGCAAATTTTAAACACAAGTCAAGAATGAATTTTCCAACTCCTTTGTCTCTTAGCGACTGATGAAAATACAATTTTTGCAACTCACAAATATTTTCATCAGATCCGTCTAATTTTTTTATTCCACAACCACCAAGAATTTTATCATCTTTTTCAACTACATAATAAATTGACTTTTTATCTTGATATGCTTCAAACATACTGTCAGTGTCTTTATCTACAAAAGTAGTACCAATCTTGGGTAAATTAAGTTCATAGAAAACACCTTTAATAACGTTACAAATCTGAGTGTTATCCTCTAATTGAATAGGTCTAATTTTAAAACCATTGTAGTGAAACATTTTGTTTTACTTTTGTAGTGTGAATATACACGAAAAATATATTAGTAGATGTATTGAACTAGGCAAATTAGGAATTGGAAATACCTATCCAAATCCAGCAGTAGGATCTTGCATAGTACATAATAATAAAATTATTGGAGAAGGCTATACAAGTAGTCATGGCAAAAATCATGCTGAAATAAATGCAATAGAATCTGTGAAAGACAAATCTCAATTAATAGAATCCACCCTATATGTAACATTAGAACCATGTTCTCATCAAGGAAAAACTCCTCCATGCACCAATGAAATAATTAGAAATAAAATACCAAGGGTTATTATTGGGATAATAGATCCCTATTCTAAAGTTAGTGGGAATGGGATAAAAAAATTAAAAGAAGCTGGCATTAAGGTCACTCTAGGCGTATTAGAAAATAAGTGTAAAGATCATCACAAAAGATTTTTAACATATATAAACAAGAAAAGACCGTATATAATTTTAAAATGGGCTGAAACTAATGATGGTTTTATTGCACCCAAAACAAAAAATGAAATAAAACCTGTTTGGATATCAAATAAATATTCTAGACAACTAGTTCACAAATGGAGATCAGAAGAACAGTGTTTAATAGTAGGAAGAAAAACAATCTCAGAAGATAATCCAGAACTAACAACTAGAGATTGGTATGGAAAAAACCCAATAGTGGTTATTATAAGTAGAGATAATAATTTAGATAATAATTCTAATGTCTTTAATTCTAAAGAAGAAAAAATTATTATATCCAATGAGGTAATTGATTTTAAAAAACCAATTGCAAATCAAATCACTAAAATCTTATATGAAAGAAATATTATTTCTGCAATTGTTGAAGGTGGAGCAAAAACATTGAACACCTTTTTAAATGAAAATATTTGGGATGAAATTAGAAAATTTAAATCTCCTTTAAATTTTAAAAATGGCACAAAAGCACCAAAAATTAACATAAAACCAAAAAACAAAACTTTAATTATTGAAAACGAATTAGTAGTTATTTACAACAATAACTAATGGCAAACAAAATTTATTTAATCATTCTCTAGAAAAAGCACTTTATTTTAATTTTACATTTTTTCGTGCAAAAAATGATTGATTTTTACAAAAAATTTATTAGTTTCATACAAAACAGACCTAACAAAAAAAAAATTAAAAAACAACCCTTTTGAATTTTTTTTTTCAAAAATTTGTTTACATATTTGCTAGTTCAAATCTTATCTTAATTTTAAGGTTTCGTTTGGACTAACTAACTTAATTTTTTTTGAATGAATATAACTGCTAGTTCTGTATGGTCAAAATGTCTAAAATTTATTAAAGACAACATACAACCTCAAGCCTATAAAACTTGGTTTGAGCCTATTAAAGCTATTAAGCTAGCAAATGGCGTTTTAAGTGTAGAAGTGCCAAGTAAATTCTTTTATGAATGGCTAGAAGAACATTATGTTAAAATATTAAAGGTGGCATTGCAAAAAACTCTAGGTGATAATGCAAAGTTGGTGTACGTTATTAAAATGCAAAATACTTATGGGAATAACCAGCCATTTACAGAAAAAATACCTAGTTCTGGAGCAACTGATAT
>JAAZXZ010000150.1 GCA_014239895.1 Flavobacteriaceae bacterium | reverse complement strand
TCCCTTTTCTTCGTACAATTTTACAATCTGCACTTCTTTTTTTTACTGAAGCTCTTACTTTCATCTTATTAAAATCTATAAGTTATACGAGCCTTTGTTAAATCATAAGGACTCATTTCTAATTTTACTTTATCTCCAGGCAATAATTTTATATAATGCATCCTCATTTTGCCAGAAATATGAGCTGTAACAACATGCCCATTTTCTAATTCAACTCTGAACATAGCATTCGATAATGCTTCAATTATTGTTCCTTCTTGTTCTATTGGTGCTTGTTTTGCCATAATTAAATTATATTGCTGGTTTTCTATCTCTTCCCGACTTCATTAAACCATCATAATGCTTATTTAAAAGATATGAATTTACTTGCTGCATTGTATCTATAGCTACTCCTACCATAATTAATAGAGAAGTACCTCCAAAGAACAATGCCCATCCAGCTTGAATCCCCATAAATTTTACAACAACTGCAGGAAAAACTGAAATCAATGCTAAAAATATAGATCCGGGTAATGTAATCTGAGACATTATTCCGTCCAGTAAATTTGAGGTATCTGTACCAGGCCTAATACCAGGAATAAATCCTCCACTTCTTTTAAGATCATCAGCAATTTTATTAGTTGGTACTGTTATAGCTGTATAGAAAAATGTAAATACTATAATTAATAATCCAAATACTATATTATACCAAAGACCAAATATGTCTGAGAATTGAGTTACCATAAATTGACCTACAGAAGTATCCTTCATAAATCCAACTGCACCAAGCATACTTGGAACAAACATAAGTGCCTGAGCAAAAATTATAGGCATTACTCCTGATGCATTTAATCTTAATGGTATATATTGCCTTGATCCAGCAACATTTTTTTCAAAACTACCAGATGCATTTCTTCTAGCATATTGAACTGCAATCTTCCTTACTGCCAATACTAGCATAACAGATGCTAAAATAATAGCTATCCAAATAACAATTTCAATTGAAATCATTATAAGACCACCATTTGATTCAGTCACCCTAGAAACCCATTCTTGAACGAAAGCTTGAGGCAGTGTGGCAATAATACCCACCATAATCAGTAAAGAAATTCCATTTCCTATTCCTTTGTCCGTAATCTTTTCTCCCAACCACATTGCAAAAACACATCCTGTAACTAAGAGCACTATTGAGGAAAAATAAAACATTCCTCCTTGACCCATTAAAAATGCTTCTCTAGGAATACCTAATGTTGGTAAAGCTACTAAATAACCTGGCGCTTGAATCAAACAAATTCCAATTGTTAACCATCTGGTTATTTGTGTTATCTTCTTTTGTCCGCTAGCTCCTTCTTTTTGAAGTTTTTGAAGATAAGGAATTGCAATACCCATTAATTGAACAACAATTGCAGCAGAGATATAAGGCATTATTCCTAAAGCAAATACAGATGCATTTGCAAATGCTCCCCCAGTAAATGCATTTAATAGACCTAAAATTCCCTGATCATCAAATGTTCCTTGCAATAGTCCCAGCTTACTAGCATCAATTCCAGGAAGAACTACCTGAGCACCAAATCTATATACAACTAACAGACCCAAGGTTAGAATAATTCTATCCCTTAGTTCAGTTATTTTCCATATATTTTTTATGTACTCTATTATCTTCATTTAATAAATTATATATTAATTGCCTCTCCTCCAGCAGCCTCAATAGCAGCCTTTGCAGATGCAGTAAATTTATGTGCACTAATTTTAAGTTTTGCTTTAAGTTCTCCTCTACCTAAAATTTTTACCAATTCATTTTTTCTAACTAATCTTAATTTTATCATAGAATCAAAATCTAAAGCTCCCTTTACTTTTTTACTATCAACTATAGTTTGAATAGTATCTAAATTTACCCCTTGATATTCTATTCTATTTATGTTATTAAACCCAAATTTAGGGACCCTTCTTTGAAGTGGCATTTGTCCACCTTCAAAACCTAATTTTCTTGAATAACCTGATCTAGATTTAGCTCCCTTATGCCCTCTAGTGGATGTACCTCCCTTACCTGAGCCTTGGCCTCTACCTATTCTCTTGCTATTCTTATTTATCGATCCCTTTGCAGGTTTTAGATTACTTAATTCCATTTATAAATTCTTTAATTTATGAGTCATTAATAGCTACCAAATGATTAACCTTTTTTATCATTCCTAGAATATTAGGCGTATTTTCATGTTCTACAGTCATACCTATCTTTCTTAATCCTAAAGATTTTAACGTCCTTTTCTGCTTTCCCGTTCTATTAATAGAACTCCTTATTTGTGTTATCTTAATTTTAGCCATTTATCCCTTAAATAATTTTTCTAATGTAATTCCTCTGTTATTAGCAATAGTATGAGCATTCTTTAGCTTTAATAAAGCATCAAAAGTAGCTTTTACCACATTATGTGGATTTGAAGATCCTTGTGACTTTGAAAGAACATCATGAACTCCAACAGCTTCTAAAACTGTTCTTACAGCTCCTCCTGCTATAACTCCAGTACCAGGTGCTGCAGGAATAATATTTACTCTTGCTCCACCATATTTACCTTTTTGTTCGTGAGGCAATGTCCCCTTAACTAATGGTATTTTAACTAAATTCTTTTTTGCATCTTCAACTGCTTTTCCAATAGCACTAGCAACATCCTTAGATTTACCTAAGCCATAACCAACAATGCCATTTTCATCTCCTACTACAACAATAGCAGAAAAACCAAAATTTCTACCACCCTTAGTTACTTTGGTAACTCTTTGAACTCCAACCAAACTATCCTTCAGTTCTAGTCCTCCTGGTTTTACTTTTTCTACATTTTTATACTTTTGGTACATAATCTTAAAATTTTAATCCAACTTCTCTTGCTCCATCAGCTAAAGATTTTACTCTTCCATGATATAGATACCCTGATCTATCAAAAGATACTTGCTTTATACCTTTTTTAATTGCTTTTTCTGCAATGTCTTTTCCTACCAAGGAAGCTAATTCAGTTTTATTTGATTTATCTTTATCAATATTCTTATCTCTTGAAGATGAAGCTACTATTATTTTTCCATTAGAATCGTCAATTAATTGAGCATATATCTCCTTGTTACTTCTAAAAACTGATAATCTTGGGTTACTCTCAGTCCCTGAAATAATCTTTCTAATTCTATTTTTAATTCTAGTCCTTCTATCTCTTTTTGATAATCTCATATCTTTATTTATTATGCTGATTTACCAGCTTTTCTTCTTATATGTTCTCCTACATATTTAATACCCTTACCTTTATATGGTTCTGGTTTTCTAAAGGATCGAATCTTAGCAGCTACTTGGCCAACCAATTGCTTATCAAATGATGTTAATTTGATAATAGGATTTTGACCCTTCTCTGTAATAGTTTCTACCTTTATCTCTTGAGCTAAATCCATAACAATATTGTGTGAAAAACCAACTGTTAAATCTAGCTTTTGGCCCTGAGCCTTAGCTCTGTACCCAACACCAACAAGTTCTAATTCCTTCGTCCATCCTTTTGATACACCAATAATCATATTATTTATTAAAGCTCTATATAATCCATGCCTTGATTTATGATCCTTAGATTCAGAAACTCTTTCAATCGTAATAATACCGTTATCAACCTTGATTCGTACACCTGAAAAATCTTGCTGAAGTTCTCCTAGGGTACCTTTCACAGTAATAACATCTTCAGCAACATCAACTGTTACATCTTCAGGGACTGAAATTGGATTATTTCCTATTCTTGACATTTTATATATATTTTAATGTACATAACAAATTAATTCTCCCCCAACATTTTCCTTCTTGGCTTGCTTTGCAGTCATAACTCCTTTTGAAGTAGATACAATTGCTATTCCTAAGCCATTTAAAACCCTTGGCAAATCACTTGAATTAGAGTATTTTCTTAATCCAGGTGTACTTATTCTTTGAATCTTCTTAATTACAGATTCATGATCCTGTTTGGTATATTTTAAAGCTATCTTAATAACTCCTTGAATTTTAGATTCTTCAAACTTGTAACTTAGAATATAACCTTGATCAAATAATATCTTAGTTATTTCCTTTTTCAAATTTGATGCAGGTATAGAAACCACTTTTTTATTGGCTCTTATTGCATTTCTAATTCTTGTTAAATAATCCGCTATAGGATCTGTATTCATTTTCTTAAATTTATATTATTACCAACTGGCTTTTCTAACCCCAGGTATTAAACCTTTATTAGCCATTTCACGAAATAAAACTCTTGAAATTCCAAAATTTCTCATATAGCCTTTTGGTCTACCTGTTAATTTACACCTATTATGCATTCTAACTGGAGATGCATTTTTTGGAAGCTTTTGCAATCCTACAAAATCACCTGCCTCCTTTAACGCTTTCCTTTTAGCTGCATATTTTGCTACAGTTCTAGCTCTTTTAACTTCACGAGCTTTCATTGATTCTTTAGCCATAGTTTATTTCTTTTTTTTACTAATATTATCCTTATCTGACTCCTCCTCCTCTTTTGAAGATTCCTCTTCAACTGCAGGCTCCTCTGTAAAAACATCTTCAACTACAGGCTCCTCTGTAATAACCTCTTCAACTACTACAGGCTCCTCTGTAATAACCTCTTCAACTACTGCAGGCTCCTCTGTAACAACATCTTCAACTGCAGGTTCATCTGTAACAACCTCTTCAACTGCAGGTTCCTCTGTAACAACCTCTTCAACTGCAGGTTCCTCTGTAACAACATCTTCAACTACAGGTTCCTCTGTAACAACCTCTTCAACTGCAGGTTCCTCTGCAACAGCTTCTTCAACTGCAGGCTCATCTGTAACAGTTTCTTCAACTGCAGGCTCATCTGTAACAACATCTTCAACTACAGGCTCCTCTGTAACAGTTTCTTCAACTGCAGGCTCCTTCTTTACTTCTTTTACTTCTACCTTTTTTGGTTTATCATCAGGTTTTTTAAATGGTAATCCTAATTCACTTAAAAGTGACATAGCCTCTTTATCTGAATTAGCATTTGTAACAAATGTTATATCCATACCAGATATCTTATTGATTTTATCAATATTAATCTCTGGAAAAATAATTTGTTCGGTAACTCCTAAATTATAATTACCTCTTCCATCAAAACCTCTTACTTTCACTCCTGTAAAATCCCTTACTCTAGGAAGAGCTGCTGTAACAAGTCTATCTAGGAATTCATACATTCTCTCACCTCTAAGAGTTACTTTTACTCCAATTGGAATTCCTTTTCTAAGTTTAAAAGATGCAACATCTTTTTTTGACAAAGTTGCTATAGCCTTTTGTCCAGAAATATTTGTAATTTCTTCTAGCGCATGATCAATAAGCTTCTTATCATTAACAGCCTCACCAACACCTTTAGAAATAACAATCTTCTCAAGTTTAGGGACTTGCATAACATTGCTATATTCAAACTCCTTTTTTAAGTTTGAAACAATCTTTTCTTTATATTCTTTTTTTAATCTTGGTATATAATTCATAACTATATTACTTCATTAGATTTCTTAGAATATCTAACTTTATTTTCTTTTTCCATTCTATATCCAACCCTAGTAACTTCACCTTTAGAGGTTATTAATGAAATATTAGATATATCAATAAATAACTCTTTTTCAATTACACCTCCTTGAGGATTATTAGCACTTGGTTTATTATGTTTTTTAACCACATTAATACCTTCAACAATAGCTTTGTTTTTAGCTGCAACAACCTTTAGGACCTTTCCTTGTGTTCCTTTTTGATTACCAGCTATTACTTTAACTATATCTCCTGTTTTAATTTTTACTTTTTTCATCAATTAAATTTTATAATACCTCTGGTGCTAAGGATGCTATCTTCATAAATTTTTTATCTCTTAGTTCTCTAGCAACAGGACCAAAAACTCTTGTTCCTCTCATCTCACCAACTGCATCTAACAAAACACATGCATTATCATCAAACCTGATATATGAGCCGTCTGGTCGTCTAACTTCCTTAATAGTCCTTACAACAACTGCTGTTGAAACTGCTCCTTTTTTAATTAACCCATTTGGAGTTGCATTTTTAACAGAAACAACAATTTTGTCACCAATAGAAGCATATCTTCTTTTTGTTCCTCCTAATACTCTAATAGTCAAAACTTCTTTTGCGCCAGTATTGTCTGCTACTTTTAATCTTGATTCTTGCTGTACCATAATTTATTTAGCTCTTTCAATTATTTCTACTAACCTCCAACATTTTGACTTACTTATTGGTCTTGTTTCCATAATTTTAACTGTATCACCAATCTTGCAGTCATTCTTTTCATCATGCGCAACATATTTTTTTGTCTTTAATACAAACTTCCCATACATAGGATGCTTTACTTTTTTTACTTCAGAAACAACTATAGATTTCTGCATTTTGTCACTAGTGACTTTACCAATACGTTCTTTTCTTAAATTTCTTTTTTCCATCATTAAATAGAATAATAATTATTTTGTTTCTCTATTGTTTATTTCAGTTACGATTCTAGCAATTGATCTTCTTATAAATCTTATCTGAATAGGATTTTCCAAAGGAGAAACTGCATGAGCCATTTTAAGCTCATTATATTTCATTTTTTGCTCAACAAGCTGTTCATTAAGCTGTTCATTTGATAATTTTAATACTTCACTCTGATTCATATAATAAAAAATTATGCTTCGTAATCTCTAGCAATTATAAATCTTGTTTTAACAGGTAATTTTTGAGCTGCAAGTCTTAATGCCTCTTTAGCTACATCTAAAGAAACACCACCAACTTCAAATAGTATTCTTCCAGGTTTCACTACTGCTGCCCAATATTCAACTGCGCCTTTACCCTTACCCATACGAACCTCAAGAGGTTTTTTCGTTATAGGTTTGTCAGGAAATATTTTAATCCATAACTGTCCTTCTCTTTTCATATATCTTGTAGCTGCAATTCTAGCTGCTTCAATTTGTCTAGAAGTTAAAAAATTAGAGTCTAGAGACTTAATCCCATACATTCCATTAGATAATCTATGGCCTCTTTCCGAATTTCCTTTCATTCTTCCTTTTTGAACCTTACGATATTTTGTTTTCTTTGGTTGTAACATTTATACTAAAATATTTGCCTTTTTTTATTAATTTCTTCTCCTTTTATTAGATTTACCTTGTTTTTTAGATAAGCCAACTAATGGATTAAGATCTCTTTTTCCATATACTTCACCCTTCATAATCCAAACTTTAACTCCTATTCTTCCATATGTCGTATGAGCTTCAACCAGAGAATAATCAATATCAGCTCTAAAAGTTGATAAAGGAATCCTTCCTTCTTTAAAATGCTCACTTCTAGCCATCTCCGCTCCGTTTAGCCTACCGCTAACCTGAATCTTTATTCCTTCTGCATTCATTCTCATAGATGCAGCTATGGCCATTTTAACAGCTCTTTTATAAGAAATCCTGTTCTCGATTTGTCTAGCCACACTACTAGCAACTAAAAAAGCATCTAATTCTGGTCTTTTTATTTCATAAATATTTAACTGAATATCTTTAGATGTAATTTTTTTAAGTTCTTCTTTTAACTTATCAACTTCTTGTCCACCCTTGCCAATTATAATTCCAGGTCTAGCAGTTGTAATAGTAATTGTAACAATTCTCAGTGTTCTTTCAATAATAACTCTGGAAATACTAGCCTTAATTAAACGAGCATAAATATACTTTCTAATTTTTTCATCTTCAGCTAGCTTATCACCATAATCTTTACCACCATACCAGTTGGACTCCCATCCTCTGATAATACCTAATCTGTTTCCTATTGGATTTGTCTTCTGTCCCATTTAATTAATTAGTTTGAACATCATTATTTTTTGAGTCTAATACTATCGTAACATGATTAGATCTCTTTCTTATCCTATGGGCTCTTCCCTGCGGAGCTGTTCTCAATCTCTTTAACATTGTGCCACTATCAACCTTTATCTCTGAAATAAACAATCCGGCATCCTCAACGTTAGAATTTTCATTTTTCGTTTGCCAATTTGAAATAGCAGACAATAATAATTTTTCTAATTTTCTAGACGCTTCCTTTTCACTAAATCGAAAAATATTAAGTGCTTTATCTACTTCTTTACCTCTAACTAAATCCGCAACTATACGCATTTTTCTAGGAGATGTAGGGCAGTTGTTTAATTTAGCTGTAACCAAATTTTTTCTGCTTTCTTTAATATTTTCCGCCATTTTAGTTTTACGACTTCCCATAAGTTTATTTATTACCTCTATTTTTAGCTCCAGCATGTCCTCTAAAGGATCTTGTTGGAGAAAATTCTCCTAATTTATGTCCAACCATATTCTCAGTTATATATACAGGAATAAATTGTTTTCCATTATGAACAGCTATAGTCTGACCGACAAAATCAGGTGTTATCATACTAGATCTTGACCATGTTTTGATAACAGTCTTTTTATTTCCTTCTATATTTTTTTCCACTTTTTTATTCAATTTATAGTGAACAAATGGGCCTTTTTTTAATGATCTAGACATAATTTTTATTTATTTCTTCTTTCAATAATATATTTATTACTCTCCTTAGATTTAGATCTAGTTCTGAATCCTTTAGCAGGAATTCCTTTTCTTGATCTAGGATGACCACCAGAGGCTTTTCCTTCACCTCCACCCATTGGATGATCAACAGGGTTCATTGCTACTGGTCTAGTTCTAGGTCTAATTCCTAGCCATCTTTTTCTACCAGCTTTACCTGATACTGTAAGTTGGTGATCAGAGTTAGAAACTACACCAATCGTCGCATAACAATTGGATAATACCATTCTTGTTTCTCCTGATGGAAGCTTAATAGTTGCAAATTTTCCATCTCTTGCCATTAATTGAGCAAATGAACCTGCACTTCTTGCCATAGAAGCACCCTTACCAGGCTTTAATTCTATACAAGAAATAACTGTACCTAAAGGAATTTTGGTAAGAGGCATTGCATTTCCTAGATTTGTAGATGCATCCTCTCCCGAAACTACTTTTTGACCTATTTTTAATCCTTTTTGTGCAATTATATATCTCTTTTCTTCATCATCATACTTCAATAAAGCTATAAAGGCAGATCTATTAGGATCATATTCTATAGACATTACCTCAGCTGAAATACCAAATTTATCTCTCTTAAAGTCAATAATTCTATACTTTCTCTTATGACCACCGCCCTTATAACGCATAGTCATCTTCCCTGTATTATTTCTACCACCCGTTCTTTTTAAAGGAACTAACAATGATTTCTCAGGCTTTGATTTAGTAATTGAATCAAATTCATTCACTATTCTAAAGCGTTGTCCAGGTGTTATAGGTTTTAATTTTCTTACTGACATTATTTATTATTAAACATTAGCATATAAGTCTATTGATTCTCCTTCAGCCAATTGAATAATTGCCTTTTTTATTGCATTTGATTTTCCAAACTGTATTCCAGCTTTTGTATATCTAATTCTTCTATCAAAACGAACATTAATAGTTCTTACTTTAAGAACTTTAACTCCGTATGCTGATTCAACTTCTTTTTTTATTTGAACCTTATTAGCATTTTTTTCAACTTGAAAAGTATAACGATTGTTTAACTCACTATCGTTATTAGCTTTCTCTGTTATAATAGGTTTAATCAAAATACTCATTTCTTTCTATTTACTTAAATTAGTCTTTATCTCATTTAATGAGCTCTCTAAAAGCACCAATTGATTAGCATTTAAAATCTTATAAGTGCTTAATTCTGAGCATATTACAACATCTGAGCCCTTTAAATTTCGCGACGACAAATATACATTTTTATTTGGCGCTCCAAAGACAAATAGAGATTTTTTATCCTCTAGATTAAGTGCTTTAATAACAGAGGTAAAATTTTTGGTTTTAACAGATTTAAATTCAAAATCTTCTAAAACTGTTATAGCCTTATCTTTTGCTTTAATTGTTAAAGCAGATTTTCTAGCTATTTTTTTTAACTTTTTATTTAGTTTTAAATTATAATCTCTAGGTTGAGGTCCGAAAATTCTTCCACCTCCTCTAAAAATACCTGATTTTATACTACCAGCTCTTGCAGTACCTGTTCCTTTTTGTTTTTTAATTTTTCTTGTACTCCCTGTTATATCAGCTCTTTGCTTTGCTTTATGAGTTCCTTGACGCTGATTTGCAAGATATTGTTTCACGTCCAAATACAATGCATGGTCATTTGGTTCTACTTCAAAAATATCTTTTGAAAGTTCTACCTTTCTACCAGTGTCTTTACCTTTATAATCTAATACTGCTACTTTCATTATTTTTCTATAGTTAAATAAGAGTTTTTATGGCCAGGAACACATCCTTTAAGTAATAGTAAGTTCTTTTCAGGAACTACCTTTAAAACTCTTAAATTCATAACTTTTATCTTATTTCCACCCATTCTTCCAGCCATTTTCATTCCTTTAAAAACTCTTGCAGGATAAGAAGCTGCTCCAATTGATCCAGGAGCTCTTAATCTATTGTGCTGACCATGAGTTGCTTGTCCAACACCTGCAAAGCCATGTCTTTTTACAACCCCCTGAAATCCTTTTCCTTTTGAAATTCCAGAAACATCAACATATTCACCTTCTTCAAAGTGATCTACTCCTATACTATCACCAATTTTGTATTCCTTATCATAACCTTGAAATTCAATAACTTTTCTCTTAACAGTCGATCCAGCCTTTTTAAAATGACCTTTCTCAGCTTTTACAGCATTTTTCTCTGCCTTGTCATCGAAACCTAATTGAAGTGCATTATAGCCGTCAATTTCATCAGTTCTGACTTGGGTAACAATACAAGGGCCAGCCTCAATAACAGTACATGGGACATTCATCCCGCTATCATCAAAAATGCTGGTCATTCCTATTTTTTTTCCTATTAACCCAGACATAATATTTTAATTTATAATTTAACTTTCTTTTAAAAATTTAGGGTCAAAAATAATTCAACCCTTAAATTATTTTTTACCATTTTTCCTTTGCCAAACGCTCCGGACATGTTATCAGAATAAATTCTGACTTTATTATCTTATACCTTAATCTCCACTTCAACACCACTCGGTAACTCCAACTTCATCAATGCATCAATAGTTTTTGAAGATGTGCTATAAATATCAAGCAATCTTTTATATGAACTTAATTGAAATTGTTCTCTGGATTTTTTATTTACATGAGGTGATCTTAAAACTGTGAAAAGTTTCTTATGAGTAGGCAATGGAATTGGTCCATTAACCACTGCTCCTGTACTCTTAACAGTTTTAACAATCTTCTCAGCAGAATTATCTACCAGATTGTGATCATATGATTTAAGCTTTATTCTAATTTTTTGACTCATAACCTATATTAAACTTCAATTATTCCTTTTGCATTTTTTATTACCTGATCTGAAATACCGGAAGGAGTTTCAGCATAATGAGAAAATTCCATTGTAGAAGTAGCTCTACCAGATGATAATGTTCTCAATGAGGTTACATATCCAAACATCTCAGATAACGGAACATCAGCTTTAACAACCTTAGAACCAGCCCTGTCACCCATGTCATTCACTTGTCCTCTTCTTCTATTTAAATCTCCAACTATATCTCCCATATTCTCTTCAGGAGTAATTGCTTCTAATTTCATTATTGGCTCCATAATTACAAATCTTGCCAATTTAGCAGCTTCTCTGAAACCAATCTTAGCGGCAAGCTCAAATGATAATTGATCAGAATCAACATCATGATACGAGCCATCCTTTAAGGTAACTTTCATAGAATCAACTTCATAACCTGCTAAAGGACCATTAGTCATTGCAGCTTTAAAGCCTTTCTCTACAGAAGGAATAAATTCTTTTGGCACATTTCCACCCTTTATTTTTGAAATAAATTCCAATCCAGGTTTTCCTTCCTCAGCTGGCTCTATAGTAAATACTATATCAGCAAATTTACCTCTACCACCAGATTGTTTCTTGTAAACTTCTCTATGATCAGCTATCTGCGTAATTGCCTCCTTATACTCAACCATAGGTTCCCCTTGGTTAACTTCTACTTTAAACTCTCTTCTTAATCTATCTACAATAATATCTAGATGAAGTTCTCCCATTCCAGAAATAATCGTCTGACCAGAAGCCTCATCTGTTCTTACTGTAAATGTAGGATCTTCTTCAGATAGTTTTGCCAATGACATTCCTAATCTATCAACATCTGCCTTAGTTTTAGCTTCTACTGCAATACCTATTACAGGATCAGGAAAATCCATACTCTCAAGAACTATTGGGGCATTTTCTGCAGATAAACTATCACCTGTTTTTATATCTTTAAAACCTACTGCAGCTCCAATATCTCCTGCTTCTATAGAATCTATTGCATTTTGTTTATTTGAATGCATTTGATATATTCTAGAAATTCTTTCTTTTTTATTAGATCTATTATTCAAGACATAAGATCCTGCAGGTAATTTCCCAGAATAAACTCTAAAAAATGCTAATCTTCCAACAAAAGGATCAGTAGCAATTTTAAATGCCAAAGCAGAAAAAGGTTCCTCAACTGAAGGTTTTCTTGAAATTTCTTCATCATTTCTAGGATTTATTCCAACAATTGCATCTTTATCAACAGGAGATGGTAAATACCTACATACAGCATCTAATAGAAACTGGACTCCTTTATTTTTAAAAGCTGAACCACAAATCATTGGAATAATAGACATGTCCATAACTCCAGCTCTAAGAGCATTGTGGATTTCATCTTCAGTAATTGAATCCTCATCTTCCATAAATTTTTCGAGAAGATTTTCATCATACGTAGCAACTTCCTCTATTAATAAAGCTCTGTATTTCTTTGATTCTTCCTTAAGATTCTCTGGAATATCAATAATATTAAACGTGGCTCCCATAGATTCTTCATTCCAAATAATTGCTCTGTTTTTTATAAGGTCTACAATTCCCTTGAAATCTTCCTCTTCGCCTATGGGTAGTACAATAGGAACAGCATTAGAACCCAGCATTTTCTTGACTTGTTTACAAACCATTTGAAAATTAGATCCCTGTCTGTCCATTTTATTGACAAATCCCATTCTTGGAACTTTATAATTATCAGCAAGTCTCCAGTTTGTTTCAGATTGAGGTTCTACCCCATCAACAGCACTAAATAAAAAAACAAGACCATCAAGAACTCTCAATGATCTATTAACTTCTACTGTAAAATCAACATGACCTGGGGTATCAATAATATTCATATGATACGACTTAGAATCATCAGTAGGTTCCCCGTTTTCAGTTGGAAAATGCCAATTACAAGTTGTTGCAGCAGAAGTAATTGTTATACCTCTTTCCTGCTCCTGTTCCATCCAGTCCATTGTAGCAGCACCATCATGTACTTCTCCAATTTTATGAGAAACACCTGTATAATACAAGATCCTTTCTGTAGTAGTAGTTTTCCCTGCATCAATATGTGCAGCAATACCTATATTTCTAGTATATTTTAAATCTCTTGGCATAATTAAAATCTAAAATGTGAAAATGCTTTATTGGCTTCTGCCATTTTATGAGTATCTACTTTTTTCTTTACAGCACCGCCTTCTTCTTTAGATGCAGCTAAAATTTCTGATGCAAGTTTTAAAGCCATAGATTTTTCATTTCTTTTTCTAGAAAAATTTATTAACCATTTCATAGCAATAGAAATTTTCCTGTCTGATCTAATTGGTGTAGGAATTTGAAATGTTGCACCACCAACTCTTCTACTTCTTACCTCAACATGAGGCATAACATTTGACAATGCATCCTTCCATACCTCCAAAGCCGCTTTCTTCTCTTCTCCTTCACCAGTATTTTTTGATTCAATAACATCAATAGCATCATAGAAAATTTTATAGGCAACTGATTTTTTTCCACTCCACATCATCATATTAACAAATCTAGTAACGAGTTTATCGTGAAATCTAGGATCTGGTAATAAAGGTCTTGCTTTTGCCTGTTTTTTTCTCATCTATCTGATTCTTTGATTATTTTTTTGGCTTTTTTGCACCGTATTTTGATCTTCTTTGTGATCTTCCTTCAACACCTGCTGTATCTAAAGCTCCACGAATAATGTGATATCTAACACCAGGCAAATCTTTGACTCTTCCTCCTCTAACTAATACTATTGAATGCTCTTGTAAATTATGTCCTTCTCCAGGAATATAAGCATTAACCTCATTACCATTTGTTAACCTAACTCTGGCAACTTTTCTCATAGCTGAATTTGGCTTCTTTGGAGTAGTAGTATATACACGAGTACATACTCCTCTTCTCTGAGGACATGAATTCAAAGCAGCCGATTTACTTTTCTTAGTCGATCTGGCTCTTCCTTTCCTTACTAATTGCGATATTGTAGGCATACTAGTTATATATTTTTTTGTACCCTCATCTTCTCGAGAAGGCGTGCAAAGGTAAAAATTAAAATCAATTATTCAAATGTTCCTTCTTAAATTTTAGATCTTTTTTTAAACTATTTACACTATTTATATTAAAATGAGAAAATATTCGTTAACTCAATAGATAAGAATCAATGAAAATAAAATTTGCATTTTTTGCCTTACTAGCTTTAATTTCAGCTACTACTTTTTCACAAAGACTGGGTCTTCAAGTATATTCTAATGTTATTGAAGAAAATAAATTTCTCTCTTCAATGGATTATAATAAGAATTTCAATTCGAACAAAGAATTAACAAAAGAAGTTGAAAAAATAGTTGAAAATCTGCAAAAAATTGGGTTTATCAAGGCACGTATTAAGAGCATTAAAGAGATTGAAAAAAATGAATTCTCAGCTGAATTATCAATAGACAAAAAATACAGCAATATTTATGTCTTGGGACTTGATTCAATGAGCTTGGAAGGCTATAAAAATTATGTAATAATTGATAAAGAAAATTACCTTAAAATACCTATTAGTAAAATTCAGGATTTTTTCGAAAAATTGAATCAATTTATATCTGTTAAAGGATTTCCATTTAATTCAGCAAAATTTACAAATATAGACCCTTTTGATAAAGACAATTTAAAAGCTATAATTGAAATAAATTATGCAAAAGAAAGAAAAATTGACAAAGTAGTTGTTAAAGGGTATGAAAAGTTTCCAAAATCATATTTAAAGCATCTTACCAAATACAAAATTGGAAATAGAATTAATTTAGATGATATACAAAATAAAAGTGAGCTATTAAATCAGCTAGGTTTTATAAAACAAACAAAAAAACCAGAAATTCTATTCACAAATGATTCAACAATTATCTATTTGTATATTGAAAAAGAGAAAAAAAATAGCTTTGATGGATTTGTTGGGTTTTCAAATGATGAATCAGAAAACAATATTCAATTACAAGGCTACTTAGATTTTGAGCTTGTAAATAACTTTAATTTCGGAGAAGAAATAGAATTCTTATACAAGAGTGAAAAAAATGCTGATAGAATATTAAAAACTGATATCAATCTTCCATACATATTTTCAAGCCCAATAGGAGTAAATGTCGGATTGATATTAACAAAAAAAGACTCGACATTTGTATCCAATGAGCAGTTTATAAATTTGTTCTATAAAAACTCTAAAAATCACAAATTTTCATTAGGTATTCGCTCAGTAAATTCTGATGAACAACTAGAAATAGAAAATTCTGAATTTGAAGATTTTGAGACTCTTTATAAAGATTTTCAGTATGAGTATGTGAAACGAAATCAAAATAATCTGTTATTTCCAGTAAACAGTCAAGCATTTCTTAAAATATCTCATGGAAAAAGGATTTCAGAAGAACAAGAAAATCAACAGCTCTATATAAATATTGATTGTGCTAAAATTTTTGATTTTGGATCAAAAAACAGCATTTATTTAAATATCAAATCTGAAATTCTTGAATCTGACACATATTTCACAAATGAATTGTCAAGATTTGGAGGAGCAAAATCAATAAGAGGTTTTGATGAAAACAGTTTATTTTCGAATAAATATTTTCTTTTAATTTCTGAATATAGATTCAAGTTAAACAACACCATATATATTAATAGCATATTTGATTTAGGTAATTTTGAAAATAAAATAATGGATAACAATACTAATATATATGGTGTTGGTATAGGTGTTGGCCTAGTTACCAAAGGAGGAATCTTCACCTTAAATTATGCTAATGGATCGGAGTGGAAAGAGAAAATTGACTCAAAAAACTCTAAAATTCACATAACTTTTAGGTCTTTTTTCTGATTATTTAACCTGTAAAACCTAAAAAAAACACAAATTTTTACAGAATTGTTTTGTTTTATTAACATTTTATTATGATTTTTGCAGTTGGACTAATTCAAATAAATTAATAAAATGAAAACAAAGTTTAGTGGAATTTTGACGCTTATACTAGCGTTAGTCGCGCAACTAACGTTCGCGCAAGGGAAAGCGGTTTCAGGTAGTGTTTCTGATGATTCAGGAATGCCTGTAGCTGGAGTAAATATTGTTGTTCAAGGTACTACAACGGGAACTCAGTCTGATTTTGATGGTAATTATAGCATCATGGTTGACGAGGGATCTGTATTATCATTTACATATGTTGGTTATACCTCTGTTACAGTAACAGTTGGTTCATCTGATACAGTAAATGTTACTATGGGTGAAGACGTTGCTCAACTTGAAGAAGTCGTCGTTACAGCACTAGGTATTAAAAGAGAAAAGAAAGCTCTTGGTTATGCCGTTAGTGAAGTATCCGGTGAAGAAATGGAAGGAAGAACTGAAGGTGACGTTGCTAGAGTATTATCTGGTAAGGCCTCAGGTGTAAATGTCACTTCTCAAGGTGGTACATCTGGTTCTGCAACTAATGTTGTTATTAGAGGGTATACTTCTATTAACGGTAACAACCAAGCATTATTCGTAGTTGACGGAGTGCCTTTTAGTAGTGATACAAATGCACAAGGTGGTTATGTTGGTGGTAACATTGGTTCTACTAGATTTTTAGATCTAGATCCAAACAACATTGCTAGTGTTAACGTTCTTAAAGGTTTAGCAGCAGCTACACTTTATGGAACAGCTGGTAAGAATGGTGTAGTTGTAATAACAACAAAATCTGGTTCTTTAGGCCCTGCCGGACCTAGTAAAACAGAAATTACTGTTAATCAATCTTATTTTGTTAATGAGATTGCATCAATGCCAGAATATCAAAATATGTACGGTGGTGGTTTTGACCAATCATTCGGATGGTTCTTCAGTAACTGGGGACCAGGTTTCCATAGAGATGGCGTTGACGGATGGGCAAATGACCCAGCTGGAACTATTGTAGATACTGACGGAGTTGGAACTGTAGAGCATCCTTATGGATCAGGTGCATTCCTTAATGCATTTATGGGCGGTAACAACGTGTTAAATGCAGAATATACTGGTCAGCGTTATGTATGGCAACCTTACGAAAGTGTTGAAAACTTCTTTAGATCAGGTGGTGTTTCTAACACATCTGTTAATATAAGAGGTGCATCAGATGATGGTAAACTTTCGTATAATGTAAACTGGGGTAACCTTGATGAAAAAGGATTTACACCTGGAAATGCGCTTAAAAGAAATACAATTTCTATTGGTGGACGTGCTGAGTTAAGTAACAAGTTTACTATTAGTGGTTCTATGAACTACAGTAATACTCACATGGTATCTCCTCCAGTTGCTTCTTCTAGAGGTAACGGTACAATGGGATGGTCAACATTTGGTAACGTATTCTTTACGCCAAGAAACGTTGACTTAGTCGGATTACCATGGGAGATTCCTGAAAACGGTGGTAGTATCTACTATAGAAACGGTAATGATATCATAAACCCAAATTGGTCAGTTGCAAATTCTCAAGGTGGTCAGAACACTAATAGAGTATTTGGTACTGCTAGTTTAACATATGATATTAGTGATAATATGTCTGTTACTTATCGTGCTGGTATTGACTGGTATAATGAGAGAAACAAAGCATACTCTAACAAAAATGGTGTAAACTTTAACCAGGCTGTTTACGGTTATCTTAATACATGGGATAACAACGTAACTGTTTGGAACCATTATGTTGGATTAAATGGTAGTGCTGATGTAAGTGATGACGTAGGAATTACATGGACAGTTGGAGCTGAATCAAAAATGAGAAATTACGATCGTGAAGGTGTTGCAAGTAGCGGCCAGATTGTATTTGGTGTGATTCAACACTTTAACTATGAGAATCAAACACCAATGTCATACCATGGTCATCAAAACACTTTAGGTGTATTTGGTAACATGGATGTAGATTATAGAGACTTCTTATTCGTTTCTGTATCTGCTAGAAATGACTGGGTATCTAATCTACCAACAGAGAATAATAGCATGTTCTATCCAAGTGCAAGTGTATCATTCTTACCTACATCTATGGATGAAAGTATTAAGTCTGATAACTTAACGTACTTAAAGGTAAGAGCTGGTTATGGAACATCTGCTGGTTTCCCAGGTGGTTATCCTACAGTTAATAGTGTATCACAATCTACAAACCAAAATGGTGGTTTAAATGGTGGTGTTACTACTAACTCTGTAAGTGACTTCCAGGCTAACCCAGATCTTAAACCAGAATTACTTTCAGAACTTGAAATTGGAGTTGATGCTAGAGTTTGGGGCAATAGAGTTGGAATTAATGCTTCTTGGTTTTCAAGAACAAGTAATGACTTAATTGTATACAAACCTCTTCCAACATCAACTGGTTTTACTAATACTCAAGCTAACATTGGTAAGATTGAAGGTGATGGTATAGAAGTTGACGTTGATTTAGAAATGTTTGATATCATCCCTGTTAATGTGGATGGTCTTAGCTGGAATGCAAGAGTTAACTTTACAAAAAGTTCAGCTATTGTAACAGAGCAATCAGATGATCAAATTATATATGGTGGTTCTACTGCTACTTGGTTAGGTGGTAATGCTGCTATCCAAGGAGAGCCTTTAGGGGTTATCGTTGGTACTAGAATCGAGAGAAATGATAACGGAGATATGGTTGTTAACGCTTCAGGTAACTACGGTTCAGAAGGTGTTATGGCGATCGATGCTAACGGAAATGAAGTTCCTCTAGGAACAGAAGGTTCAAGAACAATTACACCAATTATTGGTGATCCTGAACCAGATTATGTTATGAATATGATAAATACATTAAAGTATAAAGACTTTACGCTTGGATGGCAATTAAGCCATACAGCCGGTGGTGATATATCAGCTAAAACAGTTGCTACATTACTAGGTCGTGGTGGAATCGTTACTGACAGAAAGAATACATTTATTCTTCCTGGTGTACTAGCTGATGGTTCTCCTAACAACCTACAGGTAAACAACTCAACTTATTATTTTAATAATGTGTTGTTCGGTCCACTTGAAATGTCTATTTATGACGGGTCTGTTGTAAGACTTCAAGAAGTATCTTTATCATGGTCAGTTCCACAAAAGATGTTAGATAATACACCATTTGGCGCATTATCTCTAACAGCTACTGGATTTAACCTATGGCATGATGCTTATAATGTACCAGATGCTACTAATTACGATCCTAATGTTGCAGGTACCGGTGTCGGTAATGCAAGAGGTTGGGACTTCCTTAATGGACCTAGTTCAAAAAGGTGGGGTGTTAGTCTTAAAGCATCATTTTAATAACGTTTAAATTAAATAAACTAAAATTAATTAATTATGAAAAGAATATTTAAATATTTAATGATGATGGTAATAGCGTCTGCTACGATGTTCTACTCATGTGAAACCATGGAATTAGAAGATCTAGCGAGTCCTAACTCACTATCTCCAGATCTAGCAGATGCTGATCTGTTATTAAACCGAATTCAATTATCGTTCCTTAGTTCAATGCAGGACATGCAGTACAACGGAGCGGCACTTGGAAGAATAAGTTATATGGGTGGTAGAGTATACTACAATAACTTTGGTGCATACACTGTAAGTGGTTCATGGTATCAGTTATATGCTGCCATGCTGCCGGATATTGCTGCTATTGAAGGGCTGAATGGTGAGGACAATTTATTGGCCTTCCACCTAGGTATATCAAAAGCAATGGCTGCTCATGTTATGATGGGTATTGTTGATTCTGTGGGAGATATTCCATGGGCTGAAGCAAATAACCCTAGTGAGTATCCTAGCCCAGGTGTTTCTGATGACGCAGATGTTTATGCTGCTGCATTGGCAATGCTAGATGAAGCTCAAGGATATCTTAATGCTGCTGGTGGTGGTAATGACTTTTACTACGGAGGAGATGCTTCTAAGTGGACAAAATATGTTAACACTTTAAAAATGCGTGCTATGCTTACAACAGGTAATTATGCTGGTGCATTAGCGGTGACAAATGTTATTGAAACTGCTGCTGATGATTTACAGTTTAATTATGGTTCACAAGAACTGCAACCAGACACACGTCACCCATGGTATGGGTCTGACTATCAAACTACTGGTGCTAATAGATATCAATCATCTTGGTTAATGGATCTTATGAATGGAGAAACAGATGACTGGTATGCAACAACTGTAGCTGATTGGACTGCTGGGAATTTCCCAGTAAATGATCCTAGAAGAAGATACTACTTCTACAGACAAACAACTATGACACCAGGTAATCAACAAATGATTAAAGCCTTTGGTGCTGTTTATATGTACCCATATGATTGGGGCGGTGATTCATCTAATGGTGAAACACTTCAGTGTTCATTACAAGATCAACCATTCCACCTAGAGTTTACTCCTGATGGAAATAATACTTATGGAAATGGAAGATGGTGTTCTGGATTTATAGGATACTGGGGTAGACATCACGGTAATGATGAAGGTACACCTCCTGATGGGTTTACTAGAACTGCTACAGGGGTTTATCCTTCTGCTGGTAGCTTTGATAATCTAGATGATATCGGTGATTATGATACTGTTGGTTCATTAGGTGGACTTAATGCTCTTGCTGGACAAGTTTGGCAAGGAAATGGTGGTGGTGGAGCTGGTATTTGGCCAATCATCTTATCATCTTATGTTAAGTTTATGAAAGCTGAAGCTGCTTTAGCTACTGGTGATGCTGCAAGTGCTGGAATGTACATGGAAGCTGGAATGAATGAATCAATCACAAAGGTAATGGGCTTTTCGTCTGTTGATGCTGAGGCTGATTCAAGTAAATTTCCTACTTCTGGAGATGTCGCTGCTTTCGTAGCTGATCAAATGGCTCAATTTGGCGCTGCTCCTACTACGTCTACGTTAGACGGATTAGGATGGCCAGTTGCAAAATCTAAATGGGATTTACTAGGTGAGCAATATTTTGTTGCTATGTATGGTGGTGCGAACGATGCGTGGAACTTCATGAGAAGAACTGGGTATCCTTCAACGCTTTCTAGAGGTCTTATGGATGAAGTTGAATCAGGACCATTCCCTAGAACAGGTACATATCCAACAAGTGAAATAAGTGCTAACCCTAGTATTCTACAGAGACAAGACAATAATACGCTAGTCTTCTGGGATTCGGGAACAACTGTAATATCTAATTAAAAACATGAAAACTATGAGAAATATATTTAAATTTTTATTCGCTTCTCTATTTGTAGTAACTTTTTCTTGTGTAGATAGTGAAAACACTATTGACACAGTTCTAGACTATGAAACTGGGGCGATACTAAGAACAATTTCAGTGAATAACGCTGTCTTGAATTCTAGTGATGCTATGAGCACATTCAGTGTGACTGTAGAGGAGCAAGATGAAGCAGACGGTGCTCTATTTCAACAAGTTAATGTTTACTGTATGCTAAAGGATCTTACTGATGGAAATGATAGTACTGACTTTATGTTAGTAACATCTATACCTGCTAGTGATTTTTCTACAGGACCTGTAGGACTACCTAGAGGTGATGTTAATATGGCATTCGGTGATGCTGCTGCTGCAATGGGAGTAGGCCCAAGTCATTACTCACCTGGTGATGTATTCGTTGTTGGATTAGAAGTTGTATTAACTGATGGAAGAACATATGATTGGACATCTGCTGCTGGTATTATCACTGGTGGATTCTTTTCTTCTCCATTCAAGTACAATGCTCTATTAACTTGTTCGCCAATGCCTGGAGACTACACAGTCTATATGACTGACTCTTATGGTGATGGTTGGCAAACTACTTCAGGTGGTGACGGTGGTCAAGGACTTGAAATCGATATGGATGGTGTAATTACATCTGTAGCTATGTGCTCTCAATGGGGAACATATGATTTCGCTTGTACTCCAACTAGTGATGGTTATTCTGCAACTGCAACTGTAACTATTCCTGTTGGAACTGAGTCTGCTACGTGGACATTCCCTGGAGATTACTACGGTGAGATAGGATTTGAGATTACTGGCCCTAACGGGGTAGTAGCTTATTCTGCTCTTGACCCAGGTACTGCTACTGTTGGATTACTTCCAGTAGCGATTTGTGCTCAGTAATCATTAGAGTAACTGAATAATAAAAAAAAGAGCTTTATTTTAATAAGGCTCTTTTTTTTATCTTTATCCCCTAATATAATCAGATGATGAGAATTAAATTCGGGATATCCTTTCTACTACTGTTTCTTTTCTATACCTGTGAAAACAATACAGGTTATACAGACCTATCCTCAGAATTATATAATAACTATGTAAAAGTTCCCAGTTCTGTCAGTGGAATTGATTTTATTAATGAAATTGAGCATAATTTAGCTTCTAAATCAAATTTATTCGATTACGACTACTTTTATAACGGCTCTGGTGTCGGTATAGCAGATTTTAACAATGATGGCTTAAAAGACGTCTTTTTGTGCGCAAATCAAGCTCC
>JAAZXZ010000149.1 GCA_014239895.1 Flavobacteriaceae bacterium | reverse complement strand
TTTCCGTCTATAAAAAAAGCTGTATTGCAAAATGGGATCAAGATGGTCGTTGTCGGACCAGAAGAACCTTTGGTAAATGGAATTCACGACTATTTCTTAGGAGACTCAGAATTAAAGGATGTTATAGTAATTGGGCCACAAGCTATGGCTGCCCAATTAGAAGGAAGCAAGAATTTTGCAAAGGAATTTTTAAACCGACACAATATTCCAACAGCAGCCCACAAAACATTTAACAAGAGTCAAATATCTAAAGCTAATAACTTTTTAGAGTCACTATCGCCTCCGTATGTGTTAAAAGCAGACGGTCTTGCAGCAGGCAAGGGTGTTTTAATAATTGACAATTTAGAAGAAGCTAAAAGTGAGGTTTACAAGATGTTGTGTGAACAAAAATTTGGAGAAGCAAGCAATCGGGTAGTTGTTGAGGAGTTTTTGAAAGGAATTGAGTTTAGTTGCTTTGTTATAACTGACGGAGAGAGCTATAAAATACTACCAACAGCAAAGGACTATAAGAGGATAGGGGAAGGAGATCAAGGATTAAATACAGGAGGCATGGGAGCAATATCCCCCCCACCTTTTGTAGATAGAATTTTTATGGAAAAAGTAGAAACAAAAATTATTAAGCCAACAATTGAAGGATTAAAAAAAGACAATATCCCCTATCAAGGGTTTATTTTTATAGGGCTGATTAAGGTTAATGAAGATCCTTTTGTGATTGAATATAATGTTAGAATGGGAGATCCAGAAACAGAGGTTGTTTTTCCGAGAATTCAAAACGACATAGTAGAAGTTTTTATGTCTCTTCACAACAAAACTTTATCAGACCAAAACGTATTAATTGACAATAAGGCAGCCGTTACAGTTGTATTAGTTTCAGGAGGCTATCCAGAAAAATATGAAAAAGGACATGAAATTATTGGACTTGAGCAGGTTGAAAGATCTATAGTCTTTCATGCAGGAGCACTTACAAAAAACAAAAAAGTAGTCACTTCAGGAGGAAGAGTCTTGGCCGTTACGTCTTTATCTGAAAACTATAAGGATGCGCTATCGATATCTTATAAAAATATATCAAAAATACATTTTCAAAACATGTATTACAGAAAAGATATTGGGTTTGATTTATAAATAAGAATGAGCCGTGACGCTTTTATCTTCTTCATTATTATCATTGGCAGACTTTAATTGTAGCATCCAATAAATAAATGCTCCAAACACAATCAGAAAAAAGAACCCCCCTACTATATTTGATAACCACCAGTCATTCTCACCAATGCTTCTTAAGAAATCAAAAGGCAGAAAAAGATAGTTTACAAAGATGTCTTCTATTCCATAAAAAAAGCCTCTCATTGTCAATTAGATTAATTTACCCTGCAAATATACAAATCTTTCTATGATTACAAGGGTTTTTTGATTGATCTAGATTAGAGGCTTATTCTTCAAGGGCTTATAGGCCCAGCGCTTATAATTTATTTTAAATAAGGTATATTTGATATTTAAATAAGAGCTATGTTTTCAAAAAAAGCAATCGAAATTTTTAATCAAGCAACGAGAGATTATAAAAAAACAGAAATCATTGACCAGACTTTTATAAACAAGTATAAAATAGATGAGGAATATATAGAAAGCGTGCTGTATAAAAAGGCTTGGATAGACACAGTCCAATGGGCCTATGAAGACATAATTCGAGATCCAGAAATTGATCCGGCAGAGGCATTAAGCATAAAAAGAAAAATTGACGCATCCAATCAGGAGCGAACAGACACTGTAGAATTGCTGGATGATTATTTTTTGAAAAAATATTCTAATGTTAAAATATCACAGGATGCTTCAATCAATACAGAAAGTCCAGCATGGGCATTAGATAGACTTTCAATTTTAGAGCTAAAAATATACCACATGAGAATTGAAGCAAACAGGAATGATGCCTCAGAGAATCATAAAGAAAAATGCAGCTTAAAGTTAGAGGTGTTGATTCAACAGAGAGAAGATTTGTCATTGGCAATAGATGAGCTTTTACAGGAGATATTCAAAGGAAAAAAATACATGAAAACCTATAAGCAGATGAAAATGTATAATGACGAAGAGCTCAATCCTATACTTAGAAAAAACAAATAATATTTCTTTAACATTATCTTGGAAGCAATTAAACATATTTTAATTATCAGACTTTCTTCAATGGGAGACGTGGCAATGACTGTACCTATAATTAGGCTTGTAAAAAGGCGTTCTCCATCAACCAAGATATCTATTTTAACAAAGCCAAGCTATATAGAAATATTTAGAGAATTTAAAGAAGCAAATATTATTTCTATAGATTTAAAAGGAAAGCATAAAGGACTATTCGGCTTAGTTAAATTATATTATGAACTGAAACAATTAGGAGTTGATGTGGTAATCGATTTACATGGAGTTTTAAGAACAAATTTTTTAAAATTGTTATGGGGAAAGAATTTTTATCAGATTGAAAAGGGGAGGAAAGAAAAAGAAAATTTGATAAATGGCAAACACTTTCAGCAACTCAAGACAACACATCAAAGATATTTAGACGTGTTTAATAACATTAATTATAATTTAAGTTTTTCCAAAATCGAATTTCCTAAAAAATCAAATTTATCTAGGCACGCAATAACAAGTAAAATAGATTTTAGTAAAAAGTTAATAGGAATAGCACCATTTGCTAAGCATAAGGCCAAGACTTATTCATTAGAACAAATGAAAGAAGTAATAGGAAGCATTTCTAAAGAATACACAATCTTGTTATTTGGCGGAGGAAAGAACGAGAGCAAACAACTAAAAATAATATCAGAGGAAAACAAAAAGGTTTTCAGCCTAGCTGAAGAGTTTTCGCTTTCGGACCAGCTTGATTTTATTTCAAATTTAGACTTAATGATTTCAATGGACTCTGCAAATGGCCATTTAGCGGCAATGTATGGCGTTAAAGTTTTAACAATTTGGGGCGTAACACATCCATATGCAGGTTTTGCCCCTTTTAATCAAAGCTCAAAATATTCCATTCTTGTTGATAAAAATACGTATCCTAAAATCCCTACTTCTATATATGGCAATAAATCTCCAGAAGAATATAAGCAAGCAATTAATAGTATTGCGCCTGAAGAAATAATTAAAAAAATACAAGAGATTATTTAAACATCATCATAATCTATATAAATAGAATTGCTAAGAGGAAGGGCTTGACATGTTAAAACTAAGCCATCATCTATTTCGTCGTCCGTGAGAATATGGTTCTGTTCCATTGCTGCACTACCAGATACTAGCTTGCCGACACATGTTGCACAAGCTCCACCTTGACATGAATATGGAGCGTCTACATCATTTTCAAGAGCCGCATCTAGAATGGTTTGATCTTTTGAGCCTTTAATTGTGGTCTCAAAAGAATCTACTTTAATTGTAATTGAAACTTCTTCTTTCAAAATTTAATCTTTTACAGCAAATGTATAAAAAGTTGAGTATTTTTGGTTTTATAGGCAATATCTGTAGATTATTTCTGTTAATATTTTACTTATGTTTAATAAAATTAGTTTTAAATATATTTTTATAGGATTTATAACCGCTTTTGTTATTGTTGGTTGTTCTAGGAAAAAAGACAAATTTTTAAATAAAAAATTTCATTCTATAACTACTAAATACAATTATTTGTACAATGGAAATAATTTGTTGAGCCAAGCGTTGGAATCACTAAATGAAGAGGAAAAAGACAACTTTTGGGAATTATTGTCATTAGAAAAGTATAGCTCAGAAGAAATAACCAAGGATTTTCAAAATGATATTCAAACTCCTTTTTCTCAAGCAGAGGAGAAAGCCGTTTTATCCATACAAAAACATTCAATGAACATAAATGGCAAGGAGGAAAATCCAATTATGGACGAAGCCTACCTATTGCTTGGAAAGTCTAGATATTATGATCAAAGATTTATACCTTCTCTAGAGGCATTTAACTACATATTATATAAGTATCCGACCAGTCAATATATAAATCACGTTAAAATATGGAAGGAGAAAATCAATATAAGATTAGGCCAAAGTGAGACAGCTATAGTAAATTTAAAAGAATTAATCCTTGACAATAAATTAGAGAATCAAGACTTGGCTGAAGCTAACATATATTTAGCACAAGGATATATCAACACCAAAAGCCAAGATAGCGCTATATCATGCCTGAAGACAGCAAGAAATTTAATTAATGAAAAACCAATTAAAGCTAGGTACAACTATATATTGGGACAGCTATACGATAATTTTAACTATAAGGATAGCGCAAATACTCTTTATAATGAAAATATAAGTTATAAAAGGAAAATTCCAAGAGAGTTTTTAATTCACTCTTATATTAGAAGAACAACTAATTCAGATTCTATTAATAATTCAATTACCGAACTACAAGAGCTTGTTGAAAATATTGAAAACAGATCATTTTTAGGATCACTTTTTCATCAAATAGCACTATTAACATTAAGACAACAAAAAGACAGTATTTCAACTAAATTTTTTAATAGATCATTAGAATCCATTGTTAATGATGAATATTTAGAAAGAGTAAATTATCAAAAATTAGCAGATATAAATTTTAACAATAATGAGTATTTAACTGCTGGACTTTATTACGACAGCACACTTACCAAATTGCAGAAAAAAACAAAATTGTATAGGCAGATTAAAAAGAAGAGGGACAATCTTGAAGATGTAATATTGTATGAGAATATTACCAAACATAATGATAGCATATTAGCGTTAATTAATATGAATAATGTCGACAGAAAAGAATATTTTAAGCTATACATTGATGAATTAAAAACAAAAGAAGAAAAACGCAAAGAATTAGAAAAGGAAACAGATTTTGGTTCACAAAATGTTTTTGATCTGCCATCAAAAGCATATGATGAAGCAATATTTTATTTTTATAACCCCAGTGCAGTTGCATATGGAAAAAGCGCCTTTACTAAGAAATGGGGAAAAAGAAAACTAGTTAATAATTGGAGATGGTCTATTGAGTTTGATAACTTAAAAAACAAGGACGAGGAAATTGTAAGATTAGAAATCCCACAAGACAGTATTTATAGTGCTGACTATTATTTAAACAGAATTCCTAAATCTTCAATGATAATTGACAGTCTTAAATTAGTTACAAATGATGCGTATTATAAATTAGGAGCAATTTATAAAGACCAATTCAAGGAATTTGAAATATCAAATCAAAAACTAACAACTTTATTAAGCAATAATCCAGAAACATCTTTAATCCCGCCTGTAAAATATTCAATCTATAAAAACTATATAAGTCTTAACGAAGAAATGAAAGCAGCACAAATTAAGGAAGAGATTATAATCAATTATCCTACATCAAAATATGCCGAATTTTTATTAAATCCTGAAATAGCATTGTTAGATACAGAAAACAATCCAACAGAAATCTATACTACTATATATGAAGAATATGATAATCAAAATTATATAAATGCTATTAAACTCTGTGATGACAATATCAAGAAGCTATATGATAGCCCAATACTTCCAAAAATAGAAATGTTAAAAGCAGTATCAATTGCAAAAGAATTTGGATACAACAGATACATGGATCAATTAAATTTCATAAAATTAAATTATTCAAATTCTATTGAAGGAAAGGAGGCAGAATTCATTATAAAAAACGTATTGCCTTTACTGAGTAGCACAATTTTTATAGACAACGAAGAGGCTAATAATTTTAAAATATTATATCCTTTTTCTAAAGCGAGTGATGCTGAGACAGAGAGTTTTGTTGGAATAATAAATGAGGCAGTAAATGAAATAGAATATTTGGATTTGAAAACCTCAAGAGACTATTACAATAATATTATTACATTTGTAGTTCTGCATGGTCTAAAGAGCTATGATGGTGCCATGGGACTATCTGAAATGTTAAATGAAAAAGCAGACATAAGCAACAAAAGAAGTTTTGTTGCTTCTTCTGAAAATTATAAGACAATTCAAATACATAAAAATTTAGAAGAATATTTAAAACAATAAACTATGAGCAATAATAGTCAACAAAACATGATTACCCAAGGGACTACTCTAGTGGGAGATGTACTTAGTGAAGGAGATTTTAGAGTTGAGGGGAACATTAAAGGAAACATTAAAACTACAGGAAGAATTGTAGTAGGTAAAACAGGAGTTGTAAATGGAAGTCTTGAGGGAGAAGACGCAGATTTTGAGGGTGGATTTATAGGAAAACTAAAACTTTCAGGAAAACTAACTCTAAGATCTTCAGCATATATTGAGGGAGAGGTAGAAATTGAAAAATTAGCTGTGGAGCCAGGAGCAACTTTTAATGCAACATGCAGTATGAAGGGCGGAGTCAAAGAATTAAAGAAAGGTGAAAATAAAGAAACAGCTGAAAAACAAGAAAAAACAGCATAATCTAATTATATTTTCACAAATTGGACTTCAAATGCTGATGATTATATTAGCAGGTGTCTTTGTAGGATTTAAATTAGATCAAATCTACCCAAACCAGTATAAAGCCTTTACAATTCTATTCTCTTTGTTGTCTGTTGGATTTTCAATTTATTTTGTAATCAAGCAAGTATCAGAGAC
>JAAZXZ010000148.1 GCA_014239895.1 Flavobacteriaceae bacterium | reverse complement strand
TAATTAGACCAAAGCCCATTATAGTAGTTCCTGGATCAATTCCTAAAATTATTTTTTCATTTGACATGGAGAACTTTTTTATTCTGTTGATACATATATCGGCAAAGAAAATTTAACATTAACCTGTTGTCCTCTTTTAATCGCTGGAAATATCTTTGGTAATTTTTTTATACTACTCTTAAATGATAAATCTATAAGACTTCTTAAGTCAATTATACTTTCATCAACAATTAATTCATCAAAATCAATTTCCCCATCTTTTGAAATAGTAAACTTAAGTATTACTGTATCCTGAATAATTCTGTTTACAGTCTTTGTATTACTTATTAAATCAACAGATATTTGATTACTAAGAGTAAATATAAAACACTCCTTCTTTAATGATAATGATGATAAAGAATCACAAGTACTAAATGATGGATATTCGTCAACATCTGACCAATTAAACGTCTTCCACTCTTCATCTAAAATTTCATCTACACTTATTTTTTTATTAATATTCAATTCACATGAAAAGAAAAAAAAGAAAATAAATAAAAAAAGAATATATTTCATCATGTGTAATATATAATAATTTAATTTAATAAATTTAATAGATTTTAACGAATTATATCAATGGATCTTTTGCTAATTATAATATCTGCAGTGCTAATTATTTCAGGCATAATAGGAAGCTTCATGCCAATATTACCAGGGCCATTAACATCATGGTTTGGTTTATTTATTCTTAATTTAATTTCTTCAGTTGAAATAGATAGCGCATTATTAATTATAACATTTATTATAGCTATAACTATTTTTATTCTTGATAGTCTAATTCCAATATATGGATCAAAATATTTTGGAGCTACTAAATATGGAATTATAGGAGCATCAATTGGTCTTGTAATTGGTATAATAACACCTATCCCTTTTGGAATTTTAATTGGTCCTATTCTAGGAGCATTAATTGGTGAATTATTATTTAATAATGATTTAAAAAAATCTATTAAATCCTCTATTGGGGTTTTAATCGGATTTGTGGCTTCTAGTTTTATAAAGTTTGTTACCAGTATTGTATATCTTATGATATATATAATAAAATTATGGGAATATATGTAATAAAAAAGCTCCCCTAATAGGAAAGCTCTTCATTGGTTTTAAGAAAACTCATATTACTAAAATATAAGTTATCAACACACTGCAAATATAGTTAATTTATTTTATAATACTTTTAAGTCATGTAGTTGTTTGGCAGAACCAACAATTGCTTGATCAACACCTTTTGGATCCCATTTTAAAATATTCCTGGCATTATTAGTGTGCAATATCTCCTTTTCGCCTAATCTTTCTACAGCCATTCTTAACGAGCTTATAAAAATTGACAAGAATTTTATTAACCAGTTTGGAGCTGTATATCTAGGTACTTTTTTAAATCCATTATTATATAGAATATTAGATATATCAGAAAACCAAACAGTTTTTTCAGAAAGTAAAAATCGTTTACCTACTGCATTTTTTTCCTTCATTGCTTTGATATGAGCCCAAGCAACATCCTTAACATCTACCACACTAACACTTAATTTAGGATTAAATGGAATTGAACCATTTAACATTTTCTTTATAGCAATTCTATTGGAAATACTCACAGAATCAGACAAAGATGGGCCAACAACTAAAACAGGATTTATTGCGCATACTTCAATTCTTTCGTCCTTGTCTAGACTATTGATATATTCCCAAAGAAACATCTCAGCTTTTGTTTTACTAATTTCATAAGGGAATAATTCTTCATTACTTAAATCAGTCCAATCATCATCATTAAATTCACTTTTCCCATTACCATATATTGCTGCAAAAGATGATGTCATTACAAATCTTTTTACCTTATTTTTTACTGCTGCCTTTAAACATCTTTGTAAGCCGCCCAATGCAGGTTTTACCAATTCATCAACATCAACTCTTCCAATAATTACTGGAGATGCAACATGAAGCACGTAATCACAGCCTTGTATAGCCTCATTCCATCCATTGTCACTTAATAGGTTTAGTTCACAAAATTCAATTTTTGCCTTACAATCAACATGTCTTGACAAACATTTTAATAGGTTGTCTACCTTATCTAATGATCTTAAAGAAGTCTTAACTAAATAACCTTGTTCAATAAGTTGCTTGATACAGTGCAGTGCAATATATCCTGTACCTCCACTAACAAATACTTTTTCCATTTAATTTCTTAATATTAAAAAACCTCACATCTGCGAGGTCTCTTGCGGTCTGGACGGGACTCGAACCCGCGACCCCATGCGTGACAGGCATGTATTCTAACCAACTGAACTACCAGACCGTTTATTAATTGCGAAAGCAAATATACATTTGATTTTCAACAACTCAAATCTTTTCTTTTAAATTTTATATATGGATAATATTAATAAAAAAAAGCATATAAATTAATATTCTGAATCCTAATCTGAATGTATAAAAAACTTCTTATTGTTTATATCCTGATCCCCAATCTGGACATCCAAAACACTCCTTATTGTTTAAGAAATCATAGGAAATAGAAAATTCTGAAATTCCTTCATCATCACCAATTCTACTTAGATTAAAATCATAAGAATATCCAAATTTAAATCCTTCCCATGCCATTCCAATAACTGAATTTACAGAGGTTATAAAATGACTTTTTTCATCCTAAAAAAATGTGAATCAATATACAAAATTTAATGTTAAACAGTGTAATTATTTGATAATCAGTTCTTTACTGCGGATGTAAGTTATAATAGGTTTTCTATAGCTTCTATGTAAGTGTTTTTAGGTGCCACTCCTACCTGTCTTGTAATTACTTCTCCTTTGTGAAATACTAAAACTGTTGGGATATTTCTTACACCGTATTTAGCTGCATATTCTTGATTAGAATCTATATCTAGCTTTCCAATAGTTGCTTTATCTGAGTATTCATTACTGATTTCTTCTATAACTGGTCCTAACATCCTACATGGGCCGCACCAAGCTGCCCAAAAATCTACTAAAACTGGTTTTTCGCTTTTGATGACTAATTCCTCAAAATTTGCATCTGTGATTTCTAACGCCATTTAAATAAAATTTTATGTTGCTAAAATAACTAATCTTAATGAAATTACAATTTAGATTAATTTAATTTATAATATATTTTTTCCTGATCTAGTAATTCTAATAATTCCTGAGATATATTAATCTTATGCTTAGTAGTCTGCATATCAATTTTCATCTTTTCTTTTTCATCATATACCACAAAACTCAAATTATGATCTCCTCTATGTTTAACTAGGAGTTTCTTTATTTCATCTATTCTGCCTTCTTCAATATCATCAAGATTTAATTGAATTGATAATTTTCGTGCAAATGACTTAACAACATCTTGTAGAAGTTTAAAGTTTTTGTATTGAATTCTAGGTTCTCCAACTATTCCCGTTTCTTTATTTTTCCAACCTTCAACTATTTTTGTTTTAATATGAATGAAATTATTTAAGATTAAGAAGTGTTTATATTTTAAGTAATCCTCGCCAAAAATCCTGAATTCAAAAGAGTCAACATAATCTTCTAAAGTAAATGAAGCCCAGCCTTTTCCTTGACGACTAACCCTATGTTCTAAATCAGTTATTACACCTGCAATTGTAAGTTCATTGCCTCTAAAATCCTTTGGTGATTTAAACATGGAAACATTTGCATTGCAGAATGATTCCATTTCAACCCTAAAATCATCTAAAGGATGACCAGAAATATAAATACCTATTACTTCTCTTTCTCTTGAAAGTTTTTCTATTGTATCCCATTGTTTAGTCTCTGGAACCTGAAGTTCGGATATTTGAACTTCAGATGAATTTTGAAATAAACTAACCTGTGCTGAATTCTTATTAGCTTGAAATTTACCACCATGTTTAATTATTTTTTCAATAAAGGTAATTCCATCGCCAATATCATTAAAATATTGTGCTCTGTGAATTGAATTAAAACAATCAAAAGCACCTGCAGCAGCAAGACTATCAAAGGCTTTTTTGTTGGCAGCTCTTAAATCAATTCTTTTTGAGAGATCAAAAATTGATATATAGTTTTCGTTTTTCTTCCTTTCAGATACTATGGCATTTACTGCAGATGCACCAACACCTTTAATTGCTCCCATACCGAACCTGATAGCATTATCCTTGTTAACAGCAAATTTGTAATAAGATTCATTTATATCTGGTCCTAACACATTAAGTTTCATTCTTTTACATTCACCCATAAAAAATGTGATAGACTTTATATCATTCATATTACTAGACAATACTGAAGCCATATACTCGGCTGGATAATTTGCTTTTAAGTAGGCTGTTTGGTAAGCAATCCATGCATAACAAGTAGAATGTGATTTATTAAAAGCATAGCTTGCGAAAGCTTCCCAATCTTTCCAAATCTTTTCTATTTTATTGGTGCTTAATCCTTTATTCTTAGCATTATCTAAAAACTTAGGCTTCATTTTATCAAGAACATCCTTTTGTTTCTTACCCATTGCTTTTCTTAAGATATCTGCTTCCCCCTTAGTAAAATCGCCAAGTTTTTGAGATAATAACATCACTTGCTCCTGATAAACTGTAATACCGTAAGTATCTTTTAAATACTCTTCCATTTCAGGCAAATCATACACTATTTTTTCATCTCCATGCTTTCTTCTAATAAAGCTTGGTATGTATTCCATTGGCCCTGGCCTGTAAAGTGCATTCATAGCAATTAAATCATCAAAAACAGTTGGTTTTAAGTCCTTTAAATGTTTCTGCATTCCAGGTGATTCATATTGGAATATCCCTACAGTTTCACCATTCTGAAATAATTCAAAAGTTTTTTTGTCATTCAAAGGAAAATTATCTGGATCTAAAATTGTCCCATATTTAGCTTTCACAATTTTTACAGTATTCTTAATAAGAGTCAATGTTTTAAGACCTAAAAAATCCATTTTAAGTAATCCAGCTTGCTCAACAACAGCATTATCAAATTGTGTTACATTAAGTTCTGAATCCTTTGCAACTGCAATAGGGACAAAATTTGTTATATCATCAGGAGTAATAATAACTCCACAAGCGTGAATACCAGTATTTCTAAGGGATCCTTCTAATACTCTTGCTTGTTTTATTGTTTCTGATTCAAGATTTTCAGAATTAGCAATCATTAGTAGCTGATTAATTCT
>JAAZXZ010000056.1 GCA_014239895.1 Flavobacteriaceae bacterium | reverse complement strand
TCTGATTGAGAAATTATACAAAGGGAAAAGAATTTACCTTCTAGCTCCATTAATTAAAGCTAGAAAAGGCCACTATAGAGATCTTTTTCAACAAATTATTAAAAAAGGATACACTAAAGCTAGAATTGATGGAGAATTCATTGATCTAACAAATAATCTAATGTTAGATAGATATAAGAATCATGATATAGAAATAGTAATAGATATAATAGATTTAACTAAACTAAAAAGAGGCTCTAACAGATTAAAAGACAGTATAATTACAGGAATGTATCATGGAGGGAGTTCTATTTTAATTTGCAATGAACTTGGAAAAAATCAAAAATATTTTAGTAAAAACTTAATGTGTGAAGAAACCGGAATTTCATATCAAATTCCCGACCCAAATAGTTTTTCATTTAATTCACCAAAAGGAGCTTGTAAGAATTGTAATGGCATAGGAACTTTAAAAAAAATTAATTTAAAAAAACTTATTCCTGATGATAATAAATCAATCTCTCAAGGAGGAATTCAATTAATAAATAAAGCATCTGGAAGTTGGATAACTAAACAAATCAAGTTAATTGGAAAAAAATATGGTTTTTCATTAAAAGAGCCTATAAAAAATATTTCAAAGAAAGCATTAGAAGCTATTCTTTATGGAATAGAAGATAGAATTACAATAAATAGAAAGTCTTTGGGTATAAAAAGAGAGTATAATATAAGCTTTGAGGGGATAGTTAATTTTATTGAAAATCAGTATAAAAACACAGAATCAATTGCCTTGAGAAGATGGGCAAATAAATATATGGACGAAATAATTTGTGAAACCTGTAAAGGCTCAAGGCTTAAGAAAGAATCTTTGTATTTCAAAGTTAATGCTAAGGATATTAATGAGCTAGTTAACATGGAAATAACTGATTTAATTAGTTGGTTTAAAAAATCAAATTCTAAACTCTCCAATACACAAAAATATATTTCAGAAGAAATTATTAAAGAACTCATAAAAAGATTACAGTTTTTATTAGATGTGGGATTAGAATATTTAACACTTAATAGACCTTCAAGATCTCTTTCTGGAGGTGAGAGTCAAAGAATCAGATTAGCTTCTCAAATTGGATCACAATTAGTAGGAGTCTTATATATTTTAGATGAACCAAGTATAGGCTTACATCAAAGAGATAATGACAGATTGATCAAGTCTTTAGAAGCATTAAGGGATATGGGGAATTCCATAATTGTTGTTGAACATGATAAAGAGATGATTTCTCGTGCAGATCATATTATAGACATTGGCCCACTAGCAGGAAAAGAAGGAGGTAATATTATGTTTGAGGGTAATCTAAACTCAATTAAGAAGAGCAAGTCATTAACTTCAGATTATCTAAATAAAGTTAAAATTATAGAAACTCCAGATAAAAGAAGAGAAGGTAATGGAAAAACAATAAATCTATATGGATGTAACGGTAATAATTTAAAGGATATAGATGTGTCTTTTCCATTAAACAAAATGATTGGAATTACTGGAGTTTCGGGAAGCGGAAAATCAAGTTTAATCAATGAGACATTATACCCTATTCTAAATAATTATTTTTATAATGGAAATAAAAAAATATTATCTCATAAGTCAATTAAAGGAATTGACAATATAGATAAAGTTGTGAGTATAAGTCAAAGTCCTATTGGAAGAACTCCTAGAAGTAACCCTGCTACATATTGTGGAGTGTACTCTGAGATTAGAACCTTATTTTCACTACTTAACGAATCTGTCATAAGAGGATATAAGCCTGGACGCTTTAGCTTTAATGTTAAGGGAGGGCGTTGTGAAGAATGTAAAGGAGGTGGTTTAAAGCTTATTGAAATGAATTTTCTTCCAGATGTTTATGTAGAGTGTGAAAATTGTATGTCTAAAAGATTCAATAGAGAGACTCTAGAAATAAAATATAAAGGAAAGTCAATAAATAATGTTTTGGATATGACGATTAATACTGCTGTAGACTTTTTTGAACATATACCTAAAATATATAAAAAACTAAAAACCATACAAGATGTTGGTCTTGGATATATTACATTAGGACAACAAAGTACTACATTGTCAGGGGGTGAAGCGCAAAGAATTAAATTAGCATCTGAATTGTCAAAAAGAGATACGGGTAATACTTTGTATATTTTAGATGAACCTACAACTGGCTTACACTTTGAAGATATTAAGGTTTTAATGAATGTTTTAAACAAGTTAGTAGATAAAGGGAACACTGTGCTTATTATAGAGCATAATATGGACGTTATTAAAACTGTAGACCATATAATTGATATTGGTCCTGAGGGTGGTAATAAAGGAGGTTATATTATTTTTGAAGGCACACCAGAAAAAATGTTACTAAATAAAACCAATTATACAGCGTTTTACCTAAAAAAAGAATTAAATTAAAAATTATTATGAATAAACGACATCGCAAAAGCTGGAATGAAATAAAAACTAATGACTCATGGTCAATTTTTAAAATTATGGGAGAATTTGTTAATGGATATGAGAGAATGAGTCAAATAGGACCTTCTATATCGATTTTTGGTTCAGCTAGAACTAAAAAAGACGACAAATATTATTTGCTAGCTACAGAAATAGCTTCAAGTATTGTAGAAAGTGGTTATGGTGTAATAACTGGAGGTGGTCCAGGAATTATGGAGGCAGCAAATAAAGGTGCAAAAGAAGCTAAAGGAAGATCCATAGGTCTTTGTATAGAACTTCCTTTTGAAAAAAAAGAAAGTGATAATATATACATAGATCATGACAAAAAAATAGAGTTTGACTATTTCTTCGTAAGAAAAGTTATGTTTATGAAATATGCGCAAGGTTTTGTTGTTATGCCAGGAGGATTTGGAACTCTAGATGAGTTGTTTGAGGCAATCACATTAATTCAAACAGAGAAAATTGAAAAATTCCCTATTATTCTTGTTGGAAGCACTTTTTGGTCTGGACTAATAGAATGGATTAAAGAAACATTATTGAAGACTAATAAGACTGTAAGTGATGAAGATTTATTTTCTTTTCATATCGTTGATAAAAAAGAAGAAGTTATTAAAATACTTGAAGCGTTCCATAATGATTATGGCCTAAGTCCTAACTTCTAATTAATTGAAAAATATAGTTATTCATTAAAATCATAATTGCATATAGTCATTAGTTTATTTATCTTGCTGGCTGTTAATTTTTGTTAATGCAATCTCCTACATTAAAAAATATTTCTCTCTCATACGAAGATTTCAGAAAAGAAGTTTTAAATGATTATAAAATTGCTATTACTAGTAGAGAATGTAGTGTTTTAGGGAGAAGAGAGGTTTTAAATGGCAAAGCAACTTTTGGAATTTTTGGTGACGGAAAAGAAGTTCCACAAATAGCTATGGCAAAATCATTTAGAGATGGAGATTTTAGGTCAGGTTATTATAGAGATCAGACTTTTATGATGGCAATTGGCAAGTTAACTCCTTTACAATATTTTTCTGCATTATATGCTCATACTGATATAAAATTTGATCCAATGAGTGCTGGAAGGCAAATGAACAGTTCATTTGCAACACATAGTCTAGACAATAAGTACAATTGGAAAGATTTGACATTGCAAAAAAACTCAAGTGCTGATCTATCTCCAACAGGAAGTCAAATGCCAAGACTTCTAGGCCTAGGTCTAGCTTCTAAAATATACCGAGAAAATGATACTATAAATTCAAATAAGTTCTCTAACAAGGGAAATGAAGTTGCTTGGGGGACTATAGGAGATTCTGCAACAAGTGAAGGGCTTTTCTTTGAAACAATAAATGCAGCAGGTGTTCTTCAAATCCCTATGATTATTAGCATTTGGGATGATAATTACGGCATCTCTGTTTCTTCAAAAGATCAAACAACTAAAGGTGATATATCTGAAATCTTAAGTGGCTTTCAAAGAGATGAAAAAAATAAAGGTTATGAAATAATCAAAGTAATAGGATGGGATTATCCTAGTTTAATAACAACATATCAAAATGCTGAAGAAATATCACGTAGTAGTCATGTCCCTGTTTTAGTTCATGTAAAAGAGCTAACTCAACCACTCGGGCATTCAACTTCAGGATCACATGAGAGATATAAATCTAAAGGAAGATTAGAATGGGAAAAGGAGTTTGACTGTAATTCTAAAATGAGAGAATGGATAATACTCAATCAGATAAGTAATGAAAAGGAGTTAAAGGATATTGAGGCATCAGTTAAAAAGAAGGTAAGAGAGGCTGCAAAAAAAGCTAAAGATTTGTCAATGTCTGAGACAAAAAAGAATATAAAAGACCTAACAGACCAAATTAAAACTATTTTCAGTAATTCAATTGATCCAACTATTGCTCAAATAGTAAATAATTTAAATTCAATTGAAGAACCATTAAAAAGAGACTTCTTTTCAAATACAAGGAAAATATTAAGAGAATTGATACAACTGCAATCTCCAAAAATAGAAATACTAAGTAGATGGTTGGAGGATATTAAATCAAATACACAAATTGCCTATAGCTCTCATCTATACAGTGAATCTAAATTTAATCCTGTTAAAATAAATGAGGTTAATCCAATTTATCGCGAAGAAACTAAAATTGAAGATGGAAGGATTGTAATAAGAGAAAATTTTGATGCTATTCTAAAAAAATATGACAATGTTTTAATTTTTGGTCAAGATTCTGGTAAAATTGGAGGTGTTAATCAAGGTCTTGAAGGACTTCAAGAAAAATATGGAAAGTCGCGTGTTTTTGATGTCGGAATTAGAGAAGCTACAATTATTGGACAAGGAATAGGATTAGCTTTAAGAGGATTAAGGCCAATTGCTGAAATACAATACCTGGACTATTTACTCTATGCAATACAAATAATGAGTGATGATTTAGCATCTTTACATTACAGAACTAGAGGTAAACAAAAAGCTCCATTAATTGTTAGAACTAGAGGGCATAGACTGGAAGGTATTTGGCACTCTGGATCCCCAATGGGAGGTATTATTAATTTAATTAGAGGTATTTATGTGCTTGTTCCCAGAAATATGACTAAGGCAGCAGGTTTTTATAATACACTTTTAGAAGGTGATCAACCAGCATTAGTTATTGAGTGTCTAAATAAATATAGATCAAAAGAGAAGCTGCCAGAAAATCTTGGTTATTTTAAGACTCCTATTGGTAAAGTTGATGTAATGTTAAAAGGATCTGATATTACAATTGTCTCTTATGGATCTACTATAGAGTTAGTTGAAAAGGCTGCACAAGAGCTAAATAAATTTGATATAGAAGTTGAAATTATTGATTGTCAGTCTCTAATCCCTTTTGATTTAAATCATGATATTTCAAAAAGCATAGAAAAAACGAGCCGATTATTAATTGTTGACGAAGATTTTTCAGGTGGTGCTAGTGCATATATTTTAAACGAATTAATCTCTAATCAAAATGTATACAATTATTTAGACAGTAACCCAAAACTGTTAACTGCACAAAATCATAGACCAGCATATGGGCCGGATGGAGATTATTTTTCAAAACCATCAATGGATGATATTTTTGATATCGCATATAATATAATGCATGAGTCAGACCCAAGTAAGTTCCCAAAGAAATTCTAAGAAACTATTCTAACAATCATCTCCTTTAGTAAATCTAGGTGAGAAATATTCTTTACCCCACTCCCCTTACTTTTTAAATCATATTCCCTAATTATAGAAATAACTTGAGTAACTCTTTTAATTGAATAGTTCTTTGAAGCTCTATTATATTCCTTGATAAAATATGGGTTTATTTTCATAATAAAAGCTTTTTTTGAATCAGGCAAACTATCATTTGCATGATAGAGTAATAATTTTGAAAAGAAATCAAAAACCATTGATATTGTAACTACCATGGGGTTAGAATTAGGGTTTTTTGCAAAGTAATCTGCAATTTGAAATGCCTTAAATGTATTTTTTTCACTGATTGCGTTTCTTAATTCGAAATTGTTATATTCCTTAGATATACCAATGTATTTTTCAATTTCATTTTCAGAAATTTCTTTTAAATCTTTTTTTAATTGAATAAGCTTAGACAGTTCGTTATTAATTTTGCTTAAATCTGTTCCAAGAAAGTCTACAATCATAGCAACAGCCTTATTTGATATCTTTATACTTTTATCATTCAATTGATCTGTAATCCATTGTTGAACTTGGTTTTCATAAAGTCTCTTACTTTCAAATACAACTCCATTTTTTGATATTATTTTGTATAAACTTTTTCTTTTATCTAATGATTTATGCTTATAATTAATTATAAGAATTGTTGATTCTAAAAAATTGTTAGCATAACCTGCTAATTGATCAATAGTTCTAGATAAATCTTGGGCTTCTTTTAAAACAACAACTTGATAATTTGACATCAAAGGGAATTTCTTACATATTGATATTAATTCATCAACATTTGTTTCTTTACCATATAAAACATTATAATTAAATTCCTTTTCAGATTTAGAGATAGAATTTTCAGTAATTAAATTTGTTAAATAGTCAATATAAAACTCCTCTTCTCCCATAAGTAAATATATAGGTGAGAATTTCTTAGACTTAATATCATTTTCTATTTGCTTGAATAAATTCATTAAAAAACACGAAATTTGAAGTATGATAGATTTGTGCTTCCCAAATTATGAATTTAGAACTAAAAACAAACATAACAAGAAATATATTTTTGATGAAATTCGTAAAAAATTTATTCTATTAACTCTTGAAGAATGGGTGAGACAAAATTGTGTTAAATATTTAATTAATGAAAAAAAAGTATCTAAAGAGCTTATAAATGTTGAAAAAAAAATAAAAATAAATAATTTAACAAAGAGATATGATATAGCAGTTTTTAAGCCTAACGGAGGTATTTTCTTATTAGTAGAGTGTAAATCTCCAAATATTACAATAAATCAGGAGACATTTAATCAAATATCCATCTACAACTCTAAAATTAATGCTGATTTTTTGATGGTAACTAATGGCCTATTTAACTACTATTGTAGCATAGATTATTCTAACCAATGTTATAAGTTTGTAAAAGATTTTCCGAAATATAAATGAGAACAGCAGTAGCAATATTAAATTGGAATGGATTTAATCTATTAAATAAATTCTTGCCATCAGTAATAAAAAATACTCCTGATGACGTTGATATATATATTATTGATAATGGTTCAACTGATAAATCAATAGATTTTATAAACACCAATTTCCCATTAGTAAAAATTATCAACCTTGACAATAATTATGGTTATGCCAAAGGCTATAATTTAGGGGTAAAAAAAATTGATGCTGATATAATTTGCCTTTTAAATAATGATGTTGAAGTAACAGCAAATTGGACTGAACCAGTAATAGAGCTTTTTAAATCAGAAAAAAATACAGCAATAATTCAACCCAAACTTCTTGATTATAATAACAGAAAAATGTTTGATTATGCTGGCGCTGCTGGCGGTTTCTTAGATAAGTTTGGATATCCCTACTGTCACGGAAGAATTTATAATAAGATTGAAGCTGATAATGGTCAGTATGATACTATTTCAAAAATATTTTGGGCTTGTGGAGCTTGTTTTTTTATTAGAAAAGAAGTTTTTGAAGTAGTTGGTGGTTTTGATGATAATTATTGGGCTCATATGGAGGAAATTGATTTGTGTTGGAGAATTCAAAACTTAGGATATCATGTGAAATACCACTATAAATCTAGAGTTTATCATTTAAATGCAGGAACTCTTAATGTTAGTGATTCAAATAAAACATATTACAATTTTAGAAATCAGTTATACACACTAACAAAAAATTGCAAAGAAAACTTATTTTTATTATTGTTTTTTAAATTTTTTATTGATTTATTATTATCTATTTTCTTTCTATTAACTAAAGGAATTAAACACACTTTAGCAATATATAGAGCTTATATCTCGTTTTATAGAAAATTGCAGGAATTAATGATTCTAAGAAAAAATCTAAATAGAGAAATTGTTCATTATAATGTATATTCTATTATTTTTTATTTCTTAGGGTTAAAAAGATTGAAAAAAGTATAATTACAATTTATCTTTTTTTACTTTTATATCAGGATTATTAAAATTAAAATTTTACAAATGAAAAAAACACTTTTATTATGTTTAGGAGCATTGTTTATAATGTCTTCTTGTGTTTCTAAGAAAGAATACTCTTCTTTAGAGAATAGACACAAAAAAACTCAAGATTTATTGAATACGGCTACTATTAAGCTAAATGCATGTCTTGAAGAAAAAAGTTCAGCAGAGACACTAGCTATTTCTTATAAAGAAAGAGCAGATTATTTAAGAACAACAAATGAGCAATTATTTGTTCAATCTAAAGATTATCTTGAACTCACCTCAAAAAGTGCAGACAATCTTGAAAAATCTCTAGAAAGTATGAAAGAGAAGGACCTTAAAATTACAAGATTGCAGGATGCTCTCACTAGAAAAGACAGTGTAACACTAGCAATTGTAACTAGTCTTAAGAAAGAAATAGGAATAAACGATCCTGACATAGAAGTTAATGTTGAGAAAGGAGTTGTCTTTATTTCACTATCAGACAAACTTTTATTTAAAACTGGAAGCTATGTAGTATCTGATAGAGCAAAAGAGATTTTGGCTAAAGTAGCAGTAGTTGTAAATGGCAAACCTGACTTTGAATGTATGGTTGAAGGTCACACTGATAGTAGGTCATATGAAAATGATGTTTTATTAGATAATTGGGATTTAAGCGTTAAAAGAGCAACGTCTATAGTAAGAGTTCTACAAGAACTAGATGTCAACCCTGGTAGATTAATTGCGGCTGGAAGAAGCTACTTTGATCCTCTTGTCGAAAACGACACTGCAGAGAATAGAGCAATTAATAGAAGAACTAGAATTGTAATTATGCCAAAAATCGATCAATTCTATGATATGATTGAAAAAGAGATGAAAAATTTAACTTCAGGAAATTAATAGATTATAAACAATTAAAGAACCCAATCATAACGATTGGGTTTTTTTATGAGATAATTTTAAGTTTTGCAAACCTTAATAGCAGTTTTTTAACTCCTCCCTTTTCAAAATTAATTTCAGCTCTAATATCATTGCCCTTTCCTTCTAATTTCAACACTTCTCCTTTCCCAAATCTCACATGGCTTACAATATTTCCAGTAACCAGATTATCATCAAATAAATTAATTTTAGAACTTGCTCTATTAACCTTAACATAATTGCTAGGAATTCTTGGTTTAGGCTTATTATATCTAATCTTATTTCTATTAAAGCGTCTGTTTATATTATTAAAGGATAGATTTTCCTTTTTACTGGTTATTGGAGTTAAAATGTTAATATATTTTTCATCAATTTCATCAATAAATCTACTAGGTTCAGAGTCAATTAATTTACCCCATCTGTATCTTGTTATAACATAACTTATATTTATTTCTTTCTGAGCTCTAGTTAAAGCAACATAAAATAGTCTCCTCTCCTCCTCAAGCTCATCCCGTGAATTAATATTCATAGCACTAGGAAATAGATTCTCTTCTAGTCCTACAATATATACGCAAGGGAATTCAAGCCCTTTTGCTAGATGTATGGTCATCAATGAAACTTTATCTTGGTTTTCATGATCTTGATCTAAATCCGTTACTAATGCAACATCTTGTAGAAATTCTTCTATAGTTCCTTTTGATTCTGAATTATAAAGTTGTGTATCAACAAAATCTTGGACGCCATTTAACAATTCTTCAATATTTTGTATTCTATTTATACTTTCTAAGGATTCTTCCTTTTTATATAGCTTGTATATTCCCGATGATTTTATTACTTCTTCAGTTATTTCAAACGCATTTGATTCCTTTAGCATCAGTTTAGCTTTTTCAATTGAAAGCACAAAATCACTGATCTTATTCCTAATTTTTAAACCAATAGAGAGATTAGATTCATTAATATTTCTAGCAACGTCATAGATTGAAATTTTTCTTTGTTTTGATTCTATAATTAATTTATCAATTGATGTTTGTCCTATACCTCTTGCAGGAAAGTTTATTATCCTTTTAAAAGCTTCTTCATCTGAGTTATTTACTATTAATCTCAAATAGGCTAAAACATCTTTAATTTCTTTCCTTTGATAGAAAGATAGCCCGCCATATACTCTATATGGTATGTTTTTTTTTCTTAGTGAATCTTCAAATGCTCTAGATTGTGCATTTGTTCTATATAATATGACAAAATCTTTATTATTATACTGATTTCTCATTTTACTCTCAAAGATTGAACTTGCTACAAATCTTCCCTCTTCACCATCAGTTAGTAATCTTGTTATATTGATTTTTGATCCTGTTTCATTTTCAGTCCAAACAACTTTATCAAGTTTATTTTCATTTTTTTCAATTATACTATTAGCTGCATTAACTATGTTTTTTGTAGATCTATAATTTTGTTCTAATCTAAATACATTTACTTCATGATAGTCTCTTTGGAAATTTAATATATTCTTAATATTAGCTCCTCTAAAACTATATATACTTTGAGCATCATCACCAACAACACATATATTTTGAAATTTATCAGATAGTGCTTTAACAATAAGATATTGTGAATGATTAGTGTCTTGATACTCATCTACTAGAATATATTTAAATAAATTTTGGTATTTCGCAAGAACATTGGGCGATTTAGATAGCAGCTCATTAGTCTTTAATAATAGATCGTCAAAATCCATTACTCCTGCTTTAAAACATCTGTTTATATATTCTACATATACATTAATAAAACTTGAACGTTTAGCTAATTTGTCTGATTCAATTAATTCATCACTCTGTCCATATATCTTAGGCGTAATAAGACTGTTTTTTAGAGAAGATATCCTAGAATATATGTTTTTATATTTATATATCTCTTTATCTAAATTTAACTCCTTTATGACAGATAAAACTAATTTTTGAGAATCTTCAGTATCATAAATTGTAAAGTTTGAGCTATAGCCTATTTTTTCAGCTTCAATTCTTAATATTTTAGCAAAAACTGAATGAAATGTACCCATCCATAAGTTCTTTGCTTCTTCTCCAACAATTCCAGAAATTCTTTCTTTCATTTCTCTAGCTGCTTTATTTGTAAAAGTTAAAGCGAGGATATTAAAAGGGTCTACACCTTTAGTCATTAAATGTGCAATCTTATAAGTTAGTACCCTAGTTTTTCCAGACCCTGCTCCTGCTATAACAATCATAGGTCCATCTGTTTGAAGTGTTGCTTTTAACTGAGACTCATTAAGATTATTTAGATAATTATTCAATTTAAAATATGATTTGTAGTGAAATTAATTAATGTATTTATTAATTGATATTAGAAAAATGAAATTTTATAAACAAATTCTCTCTATAATTAATGCAAATTAAAGTTTTAAGAATTTAAAAAATATTAATTTTAGGAAAATGAATAATACTTTCTTACATACACCTATTGATTATCTTAAAGGAGTTGGTCCAAATAGATCAAAACTATTTAAAAAAGAACTTAAAATTTTTACTTATCAAGATCTTTTAAGTTTCTTTCCATATAGATATGTAGACAAAACAAAGTACCATAAAATTGATGAAGTCAGTAATACAAAATCTGAAATTCAAATTATAGGAAAAATAGTTGATTTATATGAAAGTGGATCCCCAAGAAAAAGGAGACTAATAGCAAAGGTAAAAGATGATACAGGTTTTATAGAATTAGTTTGGTTTAAATCTCATAAATGGATTAAAGAAAATCTTACATTAAACAAAAATTATATTATTTATGGGAAACCAAATATGTTCAAGGGAATATACAATATACCGCATCCTGAATTAGAGTTATATAAAAAGGAGAGTTTAAAATACAGATCTTCTTTAGATCCAGTATACCCATCTACTGAGAACTTAATTAAAAGAGGTATCACAAACAAAGCAATTAGAAATATTGTTAAAGAATTATTACTTAAAACAAAATCAAAATTTGTAGAAAGCCTGCCAGAATATATTATCAAAGAATATAAACTTCTAGATAAGAACAGTGCTATAATAAATATTCATCTACCAAAATCTAGTCAAGTTCTATCAAAAGCTATTAAAAGATTAAAGTTTGAAGAACTGTTTTATCTGCAATTACAATTGATTAAAAAAAATATTTCGAGAAAAGAAAAAATTAAAGGCTATAGATTTAAAAAAGTTGGTAATACTTTTAATTCATTTTACAATAACCATTTAAATTTCAGTTTAACAAATGCTCAAAAGAGAGTTTTAAAAGAAATCCGGAGAGATTTAGGAAGTAATGCTCAGATGAATAGATTACTTCAAGGCGATGTTGGTTCAGGAAAAACTATAACTGCATTTATGACAACATTAATAGCAATAGACAACAATTTCCAAGCATGCATAATGGCGCCAACTGAAATTTTGTCAGTACAGCATTATAATAATTTTAAAGAAATATGTAAGTTATTGAATATCAGCATACAAATACTTACAGGATCAACCAAAGCTTTAGAAAGAAGAAAGATATATGATGAGCTTGAAAATGGTAAATTAAAAATACTTATTGGAACACATGCATTAATTCAAGACAAGGTTAAATTTAAAAATCTTGGTATAGCAATAATTGATGAGCAACATAAATTTGGAGTAGCACAAAGAAGTAAATTGTGGAAAAAAAATACTCTACCTCCTCATGTCTTGATTATGACAGCAACTCCAATTCCAAGAACATTAGCAATGTCGGTATATGGAGATTTAGATATTTCTGTGATTGATGAGCTTCCTCCAGGAAGAAAGAATATAATTACAGTGCATCGAAAGGAAAATAGTCGTCTAAAAGTAATTCATTTTTTAAGAGAAGAAATATCAAAAGGAAGACAAGCATATATCGTATATCCTCTTATTAAAGAAAGTGAGAAAATAGATTATAAAGATCTTTTAGATGGTTTTGATAGTCTATCAAGAGATTTTCCTCTACCTGAATATCAAATTTCAATAGTACATGGTAAAATGAAACCAGAAGACAAAGACTATGAAATGCAAAGATTTATATCTGGAACTACTGATATTCTAGTATCCACAACAGTAATTGAGGTTGGTGTTGATATCCCTAATGCATCTGTAATGATAATTGAAAGTGCTGAAAGATTTGGATTATCACAATTACATCAATTAAGGGGGAGGGTTGGAAGAGGAACTCATGAAAGTTATTGCATATTAATGTCTGGGAACAAAACTACTAATGATAGTAAAATTCGTATAAATACTATGGTGAAATCTAATGATGGATTTGAAATAGCTGAGAAAGACCTTGAAATAAGGGGGCCAGGAAATCTGATGGGCACTCAACAAAGCGGAATAATCCCTCTTAAAATAGCAAACCTAGTGAGTGATAAAAATATGATTAGCACAATAAGGGATTATGTTAAAAAAATATTAACAACTGATCAAAACCTCACAAAAAAAGAAAATACAATAATCCTAAATACTTATAAACACCTGAATAAGAATAATGACATTTGGAATTATATTAGCTAATTTTCATTTAGTAATTTTATCACTAATTCTTCAAATTCTTTTTTAAAATTATTATACTTTTCTCCAGTAGCAGGACCATTAAAACCTGTATGGATACTTCTAATATTTTTCTTTTTATCTATAAATATCAAAGTTGGATAAGAAATAACCTGTTTTAACGCGGGTATTTTCTTTTGAGCCTCAACCTTATTACTGGTTCCAAACTGTGCTAATAAAATGGGATATTTAATATTAAACCTGTCTTTTAATTTGTTGATATTATAAATAGCTTTTTCCTTTGTTTTAACATATTCAAATGCTAATGAAACAAACTCTAAATCTTTGTAGTTATTTTTATTAATAAATTCTGAAATAAAAGTAGTTTCATCTAAACAATTTGGACACCAAGTGCCCATAATCTGTATCACCAAAACCTTATTATTAAATCTTAGATCAGTATCAGACACTACCCTTCCCTTATTATCCTCAAAAGAGAACTCAAACTTATTATAATGATAATTTATTTTTGTCAGGCTGTTTGGGCTTGGTAGTGTGAAATTTTGATCACGATTGGCTATAAATGGAATTTTATTATAATTGCCACTATAAAAAAATCCACTTATGGCGTTCTCCTCTAGCTGTCCTTTAAATAAATATGAATGAGCTCCATTAAATGTCGATAACTTTATTGAGTTTTCTTCTGAAACACCCTCCATAAATCCATAATCTCCTGTAGTTGTTCTGAAAGTTCCTGAGATCTTATACCCTTCTTGATCAAATATCCCTATAGCATTATACTCACCTAGTTCACCAGGATTAAAAACTACTTTCCATTTTCCTGAAAAATTATAATTTGTTGAACTATTTTTTAATTTAAATCTTTCATGTCCAGGATAAGCTTTGAATTTTATTTTCCTATCTAAACTATTATTGAAAAAATACCCTTGCATGCCAACTGATGATTTCTTTGCTTTAATATATCCTTCAAAAACTGGGGATTTAATTAGAAATGAATCCTTTGTGTAAACAATTTTTTCCATGCCAACTATTTCTTTATGATTATAAATCTCAACAGAACCATCATTTAGCACATACAAATTGAAAGGTATTTCTTGACTATCTGATGTATATAAATTACCTATATAGGCCCCTGACGAAACTTTATCAACCTCATTACAAGCAGAAAAAGAAAATAAAAGTACTATTATTAAATAATTGAATTTATTCATAAAATGGATTGTCTTAGATTAAATATCTATAAAAAATGAGATTTAAAAAAACTTTTTAGATTTCATTAGAAGGTAACTATTATTATATTTGTTAAACCTAACTATTTAAAATGAACATCTCATATAATTGGCTCAAAGAATTTTTAAAACTAAAGGATTCTGTTGAAGAAACGGCAGATATACTAACAGAATTAGGATTAGAAGTTGAAGGAATCTCTAATTTTGAGTCAGTTAAAGGTGGTTTAAAAGGAGTTGTTATCGGAAAAGTTAAAACTTGCAAAAAACACCCTAATGCTGATAGACTAAAAATAACCACTGTTGATATAGGTCAAAAAGAAGATATTCAAGTTGTTTGTGGTGCCGAAAATGTTGATTCTAATCAAACTGTTGCCATTGCAACTGTAGGAGCTAAAATATATACAAATGAAGATTTCTGGACTATAAAAAAGAGTAAGATTAGAGGAGAAATTAGTAATGGGATGATCTGTGCTGAAGATGAACTAAATCTAGGAGACTCACATGAAGGAATAATGCTGCTAGACGATAAGCATAAAGCCGGAACACCACTTGATAAAATTTTTAAAATAGAAAATGATTCAATACTTGAAATCGGATTAACACCTAACAGGTCTGATGCTATGAGCCATTATGGAACAGCTAGAGATCTTAGAGCTGGATTACTACAAAGAGGGAAAAAACTAGAACTAATAAAACCGTCCGTAACTGATTTTAATATTGACAAAAAAACTACAAATATTAAAATTCAAGTTAACGATAGCCTATTAGCCCCTAGATATTGTGGGGTAACGATTGATAATATAGTAGTAAAGCAGTCACCGCAATGGCTTATAAATAGACTAAAATCTATTGATGTTTCCCCAATTAATAATATTGTTGATATAACTAATTATATTTTACATGACATTGGGCAACCTCTTCATGCTTTTGATTATAATAAAATAACTGAAAACAAAATAACAGTAAAAACCCTTAAAAAGGGTACTAAATTCATAACTCTGGACGGAGTTGAGAGGAAATTAACTAACAATGACTTAATGATTTGTAGCGGGAATAAGCCTCTATGTTTAGCAGGAATTTATGGTGGCTCAAATTCAGGAGTTACTGACAAGACTACTTCCATTTTCTTAGAAAGTGCTTGTTTTGACCCCATAGCAATTAGGCAATCTTCAAAACATCATGGGCTTAATACTGATGCATCATACAGATTTGAAAGAGGTGTTGATCCAAACATAACTAAACTAGCATTAAGAAGAGCATGTATATTAATTAAAGAGGTTTGTAAAGGCTCTATGATATCTAGTGATATTGTAGATGTATATCCGAAAAAAATTAATGATAAAAAGCTTCTTATTCGTTTTGATAACATAGAAACCCTTATTGGAAAAAAAATTGACCGTGAAATCATTAAAAGAATAATCACATCTCTAGATATGAAAATAGAAAGCATTACTGAATCAAATCTTGGAGTGTCAATCCCCTCTTATAGAAGTGATGTAACTAGAGAAGCAGATATTGTAGAAGAAATATTGAGAATATACGGATACAATAATATTGAATCCTCTAGAAAAATAAACAGGTCCTTAATCCCTTATGATCAATTATCAAAAAATGATTTTGAGAATAGAATTTCTAATCATTTAGTTTCATTAGGATTTTTTGAAATAATGACTAATTCACTTACTTCACCAAAATACAACAAAAAGAATAAGAACATTAATGAGTCTTTAAATATCAATGTTATTAATTCATCTAGCTCTGATCTTTCAATGCTAAGAAATTCTCTAATGTTTTCTGGAATAGAGGCTTTATCTTATAACATTAACAGAAAACAAACTAATCTAAAAATGTTTGAGTTTGGTAAAGATTATATCAAAAAAGAAAATAAATACATTGAAGAAGAAAAGTTATGCCTTTTTATAACTGGAAACAAAATATCTAAAAATTGGAATAACAATTCAGATAAAAGTGACTTTTATTTTATTAAAGGCATAATATTTTCAATAATTGACAGGTTAAACTTAAATAACGTTAATTCAAGACCAACAACAGATAAGAACTTAAAAGAAGGAGAAGCATTATCGTTAAATGACGTACCCTTAGTAAACTATGGAATTGTTAAAAACAATAGTTTAGCACTTTTTGACATTGAACAGAAAGTTTATTATGCTGAGTTTAACTGGAATAATATTGTGAAATCTATAGATAAAAACCCTGTATTATCTAAGGAGATTCCCAAATACCCTGAAGTATCAAGAGATCTATCTATTTTGATCGATGAGAACACAACCTTTAAATCAATATATAACGAAGCTTATAAAGCAAATAAAAATTTAATAAAAAATATAAGTTTATTTGATGTATATGTTGGGAAAAACATACCTAAAAGCAAGAAAAG